>JAYUIP010000537.1:0-1930 GCA_043765945.1 Arcicella sp. | reverse complement strand
ATACCTTCAAATACGGTAATTTTGATTTTACGCTTGAATTGCAATATTCGTATGGCAATGATGTCATGATGATGAATCTACACGCCAGCGAAGACCGTCAAGCATTAGCCAACAGTTATACTTCGGTTTTGGATGCTTGGACTCCGCAAAATCAAAATTCCATGATTGCTGAGATTAGAGACACCAGAGCGGGGTATGTAACCAACGTAGATTCTTGGTGGATTAAAGATGGCTCATTCCTTCGTGGAAAAAACATTCTGTTGGGATATACCTTACCAACACTTTTAACGAATAGGCTAAAAATGAACCGTGTGAGAGTTTATGCAACGGCTCAAAATACTTTCTTAATCGTTAAAGATAAAATTGTTGGCGATCCAGAAGTAACTCCAACCAATCAAGGCGATGGCAATAGTGCTTTCTCACAAGGTATGATTTGGCATAATTATCCGAAACCATCAACGTTTATGTTGGGCTTTCAAATAACGCTTTAAATCAATTTTGGCACTCAAATTAAATGCCACGAAAACAACAATAAAATATTTTTGAATATGAAAGCTAACAACAGAATCATAAATATATCAAAATCCGTCAAAATTGCCCTGTTTAGTGCATTTTTGATTGGACAAACGGGATGCTCAGATTTCTTAACCGAAAAAGCCCCATCAAATTTAACGCCCGAAAGTTTTTATACGATTCCAGACCATGCGGAGGCAGCATTGGCTTCTGTTTATGCTGATATAAGATTTATGGGCGGCGGTGCAGGAATTTTCTCTTCCAATTGGCAACTTTTGGAAGCCTTGACGGGAACTTCTACCACTGAAACCGCCCAAAATTCTGACCTAAATAATCTCTACGGATTGGTTCACGATGGTAATACGGCTCACGTGGTGAATTATTGGAATGGACTTTATAAGGTGATTGCACAGGCAAACCAAGTAATTGCCAAAGTGCCACCAATCACGCCAATGCCAGAGGCTCAGAAGAAAAAGATTATGGGAGAAGCCAAATTTCTTCGTGCCTCTGCCTATTTTACGGCGGTAAGATTATGGGGAGACGTTCCATTGGTCACCATGCCTCAAACAGCAAGTTCAGCGGATTTTTTACCGAAAAGAAGCCCCAAAGAAGATATTTATAAATTGATTATCGAGGACTTAACGGAGGCAGAAAACGCAGGTTTAGCTTGGATGGATGCCAGCGGTAGAGTTGGTTTGGCGGCTGTGAAGGCACAATTAGCAACTGTTTATTTGACGATGGCGGGTTTTCCGTTAAGTAAAGGAGCATCGCATTATAAATTATCTGCCGATAAAGCCTTTGAAATTATTACGTATGCCAACGCAAATCCAGCGATCATTAACCTTTTTCCAACGTATGTAGATGTGCATAAAGAGAACCAAAAAAATAAATTGGAACACCTCTTTATGATTCAATATAATACCTTGGTTGCGGGAAATCCGATGGGCAATATGTTCCCCAATTTCAAACCCGTAACTTTCAACGGACCTGGGGGAACGGGTAGTAGCGTGCCAACGCCAAGTTTTTACAAATCCTATGAAACGGGCGACCTTCGCACAAAAGACCAAGAGGGTTATTTTTATACCAGCTATTTCACAAATGGAAACGGAGCAAAGTTTGAGTTGGGAGCACCTTATATTTTTAAGCATTTCAACCAAACTGCTAACGGTACATCTGGCGTGGCAGGAACACGGAATGATAACTTAAATGTGCCTCAGATTCGTTATGCAGAAGTTTTATTGACGTATGCCGAAGCTCAAAATGAAGTGGGAAGTCCAACCCAACAGGCTTACGATGCCTTTAAACGCATCAGAGACAGAGCGAAATTAGTTACGCCTGCCTTGGGAACATACAATCAGACTTCATTCAGAGAGGCAGTTTGGAAGGAAAGATGGCATGAACTGTGTTACGAACAAAT
>JAYUIP010000536.1:0-5603 GCA_043765945.1 Arcicella sp. | reverse complement strand
CTTACCTTTTTTAATTTTACCACCATTGAGACACTAAGAATTCATGGATACGAAACTTAAAGGTGATATAGCTGAACAAGCCGTAATTTTATACGCCTTAAAACAGGGCTGGGGAGTTCTCAGACCTATTGGTGATAGACTACCATATGATTTAGTATTAGACATTAACGGAAAATTTATCCGAATTCAAGTAAAATGGTTTGATGAAAGCAGACAGAACTATGTGGTTGATAATCGGAGAACGAAAACGAATAGAAGAGTAATGTTGCGAGAGAAATATCAAAAAGACGATTTTAATTTTGCTGTTATCTATATCGAAGAAACGAATGTATTTTATGTTATTCCTATTGAGGTTTTCATTAGTTATAGTTCTGAAATTCATTTAGTTGAATCTGAAAAAAGGCAAAGAAAGCCTAAATCTGCCGAATATAGAGAGGCTCGGAATTTATTGGTAGAAAAGACAACAATTTTGTAATTTAGTATTATCAATAATTGTTAAACATTACGGTCATGTCCACATTAGAAATTAAGGAAGCCATACATCGTAAAATTGATGTATTAGAAAATATAGGAGAGTTGATAGACATTAATCAATCGCTGGATTGGTTTTTGGTTGAAAAATTTTCTGAGGAAGAAAAAACGGTTTTAGAAAGACTTTCAACAATAACACCAATTCTTGAAGAAGGAAAAGGTATTAAGCATGAAGATGTTCAAAAAGAAATGAGAGCATGGATACGGAAATAATTTGGCATCCAGAAGCTCAGGAAGATTACAGGGATATTTTGAGCTATCTTTTGGATAAGTGGTCTTTTGAGGTAGCGGATAAATTTACGAGTCAATTAGAAGATAGTTTACAATTATTAGTTCGCCACCACCATTTGGGCATTCGGATTGGACGGATGCGTGCCGTCAGAAAATTGCTCTTCCTCCTCATTATTCCCTATGTTATATTTTCTTAAACAACCAAATAATTGTCTTGAATATTCTTGACAATCGTATGTTATCTGACTTTTAAATTTGGGAGTCGTCATAATTTTCAATGGAAACTATCAATCATAAAGCGGGCTTCGTAAGCATCGTGGGCAAACCCAATGTGGGCAAATCAACGTTGATGAATGTTTTGGTGGGTGAACGCCTCAGTATTATTACTTCTAAGGCTCAAACTACTCGCCACCGCATCATGGGGATTCTGAATGGAAATCATAAGGGTACTGATTTTCAGTTAGTTTACTCGGATACGCCTGGAATTATTCTGCCTAAATATGAGTTACATAAATCAATGATGACCTTCGTGCATAGTTCGCTGGAAGATGCCGATGTGATTCTTTTTGTAACGGATATTTTTGAAAAATACGATGAAGATGATGTTATCGACAAACTCGCTCGAATTGACCATATTCCCGTTTTGTTGTTGATTAATAAAATAGATTTAGCCACTGAGGAACAAATTACCGAGAAAATTGCTCATTGGCGTGAACGTTTTCCGACACAGGATATTATTCCCATCTCGGCGCTGAAAGAGCAAAACACAGGTTCAATTTTTGATTCAATCGTGGAACATTTACCCGACCATCCACCCTATTTCGACAAAGAAGAATTGACCGACAAACCCGAACGCTTTTTTGCTTCGGAAATCATTCGAGAGAAGATATTTTTGAATTATAAGAAAGAAGTTCCCTATTCGTGTGAAGTGTCAATTGCGGCATTTAAAGAGGAGGAAAACATTATCAGAATTTCGGCTGAAATATATGTAGAAAGAGTAACACAAAGAGCCATTTTGATTGGTCATAAAGGTGAATCTATCAAAAAAGTGGGCATTCAAGCCCGTGAGGCAATGGAAAAATTCTTTGGTAAAAAGGTTTTCTTAGAGCAATTTATTAAAGTAGAACCTGACTGGCGGTCGAAACAACAGAAATTGCGGATGTTTGGGTATGGTGGGGAGTGATTTGGTTTATCGGTTATTGGTAAATAGTTATTGGTAATAATCGGAAACTGTTGTAAGTTGAGTAATTAGAATTTATCATAATTTTATCAGTAAAAATCATGAACTCATTAACGATTGACCAGATAAAAACTGAGTATCCCGATGAATGGGTTTTGCTTGGTTTGGATGGGGAAAACCAAAGTCATATTGACCACGGCGAGGTTTTACTTCATGGAAAGGATTACTTGGAATTATGTTATAAAAGTAGCGAAATTCCTAAAACTCGATTAACCACTATTATTTTTACAGGTATTCAAAATCATAATCGTAAATGGCTCAAAGCTACTCGTTTGAACGAGAAACCGAATGTAATAAAAAGAGGTTTTAGTTTTATCATCTGAAATACAAACAAATAAAATTAATTAAGATTGTAAATTATTATAACCAAATATTAAAATCAAAAACAATGAAAAAAGCATTTTTACTATTTTCTTTCACCATCCTAACTTTTAGTCTATTAGCTCAAAACAAAATAACCACTAAGAGCTTTCGCTATTTTCTTAACTCTGTAAAACCTAAACTTAGTTCGTCTGACAAACCATGTGCTATTTATGGGATTGATAATTCGTTTAAAGATGGAAAAATCAGAATATATACCAAAGCGACTTTTGAAGGAGATGTCAAAGGGATTAGAAAAGATGGAACAGTATATTCTATGATTAATTCAAGAGATGATTATCGTGGAGCAACTCATGTTGGAGAAATTATACTCGGAGAGAATCTTGACACTTTGGGTTACAACGAGAATCTTGTAAGCGATGAACAAACACAGGAGATACTCAAAATGGCAAATAAAAAAGAAGGTGGAGATAAAAATAAATTTATTTTAGGAAAGATTGAGAAAAATAGTGGCTACAAAGGTTCAAACGAACTTAATTTACCTCTTGGACCTACTTCAATTGAAGGATTATATCCTTCAATAATACAATCTCCTCTTAAATGGGAGCCTACACCATTACTTTATTTTGATTACACGGGTACTATGTCTGGTTTTAGAATGAAACAAATAGCCTCATTTCCTGTAATTCAGCAATATGTACGTAATGGTTATAGTAGTTTTGAAAAGAAGGTTTCAATTCCTAAAAAAGAGGAAAACTTAAAGATTTTAAATCAACTTCAAAGATGTGATTTGACTCCTATCTATTCTCAAAGTAAAAAAGACTTTCACGGATTGTTGCGTTACAATGACCCAGAGGACAAATTTTCTATTTATAGAGATTATTACTTTGTGAGAATTGGTTTAGAAGGTGCAGTTACCGTGCAAGATAGCGTTAACTTCGATTTCATCCGAGACCCTAAATTTTCACAAATTGTAATAAATACCAAAGGAGAAGAAACAGGAATTCTATACGTTTTTAAAGAAGCTAATTATCCAATGGCAGGTAAAAAGCAAAAAGACCCTGTGAAAAATACTTTTGATATAGTTTTTATCGGTCTTGATGGAAAGGTTAAATTTAATTATAAGGTTCTAAATGGAGAAGATGAATTTGGAATGAATCCAGTTTCAGTCTTTGAGAAAAATGGAATTATTTATATGCATAATCTCAGAAAACCAGCATGGGATCAACCAGGAATACCTGAAATCTTATCTTTTTCTAATAAAGAAATGAAAACGATAAAGGAATTACCTCTCCCTAAAATGTCTAATTATGAAAAAACTGCACTAATTGAACGTCAAAAATTTCTTCAAGGATTTTCTTCTTATCCAATTATAAAAACTGTCATTTTAGGAGAAGAAGTGATTGTTTTAAGACAATATATGAGTGAAATAGTTACGACAAATCCAAACACAGGAGAGGAAACAAGTAGAAGAGAAGAGTATTCGGGTATTGTTGCTTTCTCAATCAACCCAAATTTGGAAGCCATCAATGAATATATATTTCCTTTAAATGTATCGTCTCTACCCGCTAATTTAGACATTATTAGAGATGAACCTAATAATCCTCTTTTACTTGTTACAACGCAAAAAGAAAACTTATTTATTCATCAAAAAGATGGGAAATTAGTTCGTACAATTCCGAATATTAAAGGAGAAACCAAACCCATTAGTTCGTTTATGAACAAAAACTATTTAGTTGATAAAGAGAAGAAGAAAATATATTTTTTCTATGATGGTAGCGAATTCAATACAGGCGTTGTATCTGTATTTGGTTATTAAAAAATTGAACCTAAAACATAAAAAAAGCCAAAAAATCTCGTCGCCCTCGTACCAGTACTGGTAGCACCCATCATGAGATGAGATATAGAAGCGATAAACTTTTTAGCTGATACAAAATTGCATAAAATATTACCAATTCTTCTACCCCTACCTTAAAAGTATATTTTTCAAAAATCGAGGTGCTTGCAAACTAAGATTAAAACGCTGAAATTCAGTTCTTTAATTAATTCACAGTTCGCAGGAAACAGCTCACAAAACCAGTAAAATGTCAAATATTGTTGCAATTGTTGGTCGCCCAAACGTGGGTAAATCAACACTTTTTAATCGCCTTATCGAACAGAAAAAGGCAATCATGGATAATGTCTCGGGCGTTACAAGAGACCGCCACTACGGATACGGTGAGTGGATTGGTAAATTTTTCACCATTATCGATACGGGCGGCTATGTTCACGGGTCGGATGATGTTTTTGAAGGGGCAATTCGTGAACAGGTAGAACTTGCCATTCAGGAATCGGATGTTTGTCTTTTCGTGGTAGATTGTTCAACGGGTGTAACCGACTTGGATAAAGACTTTGCAAAAGTGCTTCGGAAGTCAAAAAAACCCGTTTATATCGTTGCCAACAAAGCTGATACCTACGAAAAAGGGATGGAAGCCGTTGAGTTTTACGAATTAGGTATGGGTGACCCATTCGCCATTGCGGCAGAAAGTGGTTCGGGAACGGGCGATTTATTGGATGCCGTAGTGAGTCATTTTCCAGATGAACCGTACGAAAATCCAACGGCAGGAATTCCTAAAATTGCCATTTTGGGTAAGCCAAACGTAGGAAAATCATCCTTTTTGAATGCCCTTTTGGGTAAAGAAAGAAGTATCGTAACGGACATCGCAGGCACAACTCGTGATGCCATCGACAACCATTACAATATGTACGGTAAGGATTTTATTATTACTGATACCGCTGGGATTCGTCGCAAGGCAAAAATGGAAGATAATATTGAGTATTACTCTTTCCTGCGGACAATTAAGGCAATGGAAGAATGTGATATTGCGGTGATTTTGGTTGATGCCACCACCATTGATATCCAAACGGGTTTGCAGTCGCAGGACATGAATATTGTTTCGATGGCTGACCGTGCGAAAAAAGGAATCGTATTGATGATCAATAAGTGGGATTTGGTCGAAAAAGATGCGATGACTTCTAAGAATTTGGAAGATGCGGTTCGTAAATGTATGGCTCCGATTAATTATATGCCGATTATTTTTACTTCGGTAAAAGAAAAACAGCGTATTTTTCAAGCCGTAGAGAAAATTTTGGAGGTTTATGAAAACAAAACCAGAAAGATTGCTACCTCGAAATTAAATGATGTTATGTTAAAGGTTATCGAAAATTATCCTCCGCCAGCATGGAAAGGTAAGTACATCAAAATCAAGTACATGACGCAATTACCCACTAAATCACCATC
>JAYUIP010000535.1:0-5615 GCA_043765945.1 Arcicella sp. | reverse complement strand
ATAGAAAATTAGACCACAGATTTTACGGATTGGGAGGATTTTCACGGATAAATATTAAAAAATCCGTGAAAATCTGTCGAATCCGTACAATCTGTGGTCTAACTTTTACTCAAACATCAAATACAACGTAATAGTATGACTATTAAGTCGTTGTATGTCCCGTGCATAAGGATTATTATTGGTTGGCGAAATAAACATATTCGTTATTCCGTGTGAAAATCGTAGCTCTGGCGTGAACTTGAAATACTTGAAAAACTGTTCAAATCCAACCCCGTATTCCAAAGATAAATCACCCGTTTTAGTATCTAATTTTCTGGTTGAAGCCGCATTCTTCCTCACGTTCGCCTCAATTCCAATCTTGAAACCTGCATCTACAAACATTCGTGAATTACCTCTTCTTTGTGATTTGTATTTTAATAAAAGCGGAATCTCCAACCAAGTAGATTCACGTAATTGAGCGGGGAAATTGGGGGAATTATTAAAACGATAATCAACCTGACGACCATACAAAGCAATATTCATCCCCGTCTTAAAATCAAACCTATCATTCAGTTTGAAGTTCACTAAACCGCCAACTTGAAAAGCAAAATTACCTGGTGAAACAATCGTTACGGCAGAATCTGTTGCACTGGTTGAACCGAAATTCTTGCTGTGATAAACATTAAACCTTGAAGTGCCAAAGCCAAAAAGGAAGCCAAAATGGACGGTTTTATCATCGTAAAATTCATCATAAATTCGTTTGTACTCATATTTTTGTGCGGAGGAATTATGAGATAATCCAGCCATAAAAATACACGAAAAAATCGCAAAAAGAATTACTTTCTGCCTATATAAATTGTACTGATGCCAAAAGTGAGTGGTAAACATTGAGTGTTGTTAAAACCTGCCCGTTCAAATACCTTCATAAAATCGTTTCCTTCGGGAAATGCTTGTACCGAATCATACAAGTAAGTATAGGCGGAAGTATCCTTCGAGACGATTTTACCAACGGTAGGCAGAATGTTTTTAAAGTAAAAATTGTATAATTGCTTCATCGGAAACTTCTGAGGCTTTGAAAATTCCAAAACAATACAAGTCCCTCCCGATTTCATCACACGGCACATATCAGTCAATCCTTTCTCAAGATTTTCAAAGTTCCGTACTCCAAAACTAACGATAACGGCATCAAAAGTATTGTCTTGAAATTGCAATTTTTCCGAATCGCCCGACTGCAATGTAATTACAGATTCCATGCCAAGTTTCTTGATTTTTTCACGACCAAAACTCAACATTCCTTCCGAAATATCTACGCCCACGATTTTATTAGGTTTCAACGCCAACGCCTCAATGGCAAAATCGCCCGTACCCGTAGCAATATCTAAAATCGTCTTGGGTTGAGCCTTTTTCAATAATCTGATGGCTTTCTTACGCCACAAAATATCAATCCCACCGCTCAATAAATGATTCAAAAAATCATATTTGGGTGAAACATTATCAAACATTTGGGCAACTTGCTCTTTCTTTGAAGCATCTTGCTCTTTATATGGAACGACAGTCATTTGTATGACGAACATTCTTGTTCGTTTTAATAAATAAATACAACAAAATTACAATACACTTCTTAGATAACCCCTCATTTAAAAAGATTGTTTCTCCAAAGCCCTCTTTTGTAATTTTAATCGTAAATTGAGTTTTCTAATGAACAATATTCACTCAATCACTCATTCTATCATTCACTCATTGAAATATGTACAACATCGGACTTTACATTTTATCATTCTTCTTTATCGCAGGAGGTATTTATCACTTCGTAAAACCTAAATTTTATCTTTATATGATGCCACCCTACATCCCCAATCATAAATTGATGGTTTTTTTGAGTGGCGTAACCGAGATCATTTGTGGCGTAGGTCTATTATTCACCGCCACCCGTTCACTCTCGGCTTGGGGGATTATTGCGATGTTAATCATATTTTTCACCGTCCATATTTTCATGGTAACGTCCGATAAATTCCACAAAATTTCAAAAGCATTTTTATGGACGAGAATTGTTCTGCAGTTTGTGTTTATCTATTGGGCGTATTGGTATGTTTAAGATTAAAAAAGTCAAAATAAATTACGCTTAGAATGAAGGATTTATAGTAAAGAGATGAGCGTTGTTAAGAAAATTTTAAAAATGTTGAATTAGTAACAATTTCACCATTCCCGTTACGTAAAATTACCTAATCTATAGGGTAATTTTACGGTATTTTCGTTACTTTTCTTGGTATTGTTCTGTCTTATTGATAGCTTAGTGATAATTATTAACCCTTTTATATCACTAATTAACATGAGCAAAGTAATTACGCCCAAGGAGAATCCCGAAGAGCATGAACAAATCATGGGCTTCGTTCAAAAGTATCAGGATACTAAGAAACCAAATTCAATAGATGCACACTTTGTAAGTAAGGCAGCCATTCAACAGTTTTTGGATAATCCAGATTTTGATGCGTTCAAAATTCATCACGCTCGAACTGACGAAGGAACTCGAACTTTAATGTTAGAGGGAATTAGTAAGACTGGGGAAAGTCTAAATACGTTTATTTCACAAGTTCCACCATGTCCGCCTGAATGTGCTTGGTTAGGTTAAAATTATATTATAAGAATAATGTTATTACAAATACCAATAATAGCTTTAATCGCTTCGCTTGCAGTAATATTGCCGATTATATCAGGTAGTATTACTGTTACTAAGCATCTAAGTGCTTCTTCAAAAATAATATTTGTTTATTGTATTATTTATGCAATTTTTGAGTCTATTGGATGGTATTATGCTTTACATCATTGGCAAAACCACTTTTTACATAATACCATATCTTATTTAGATATATTATTTTTAGGAATTTATTTTTATCAAATTTTGGAAAGCACTTTTATTAAGAAAATCGTTATTTCTTTAATCATTGTTGTCTTAGCACTCACAGTATGGTCACATTTAGGTACTGGAAGAGACTATAATCGTTTAGATTCGTTTGCTCTTAGTATTGGAAATCTTGCCATGATATTTATGAGTTTACTATTTTTTTACCAATTGTTAAATTCACTTGATATTAAGAATTTATTAGTTTATCCCAACTTCTGGATTGTCGTAGGTATCTTAATTTATTTTTCAGGAGCATTTTTTACATTTATTTTTGCAGAATATATAGCGTTTTCAAAGGATGAAGCTATAACGTCATATTTCCAAATACATGAATACTTTTTATTTCTTCAACGCATCTTTTTAGCAATTGGTTTATGGTTCAGCAAGACACCGCAACAATTAAGTCCATCATTGAAATAGGCACAATTGCCATGTTGGTATTTTCAGGTACTATCATTGGCTTGGTCTATTTTCTGCACGCCCGCCTTGTTAGGCAAAAGTATGGTGTTTAGGGGTTGGGATTTAGAATTTTAATGACTCCAAAATTCTGTAAACCTATAAGTCTCCATGACTACCCCAATCCCTAACCCTCTTAAAAATGAATGAAGCAAAAGTAATAATTCTCGGCACTTTTGCCATGCTTCTGCCCGTAACGGCAATTATTATATTCGTAATTTTCTATAACCGTCGTCAGCGTTTGCAACGTGAAAGGGTGGAACGTATTGAGGAAAAACATCGCCAGGCAATGCTCGAAGCCAGTGTGGCTTCCCAAGAAATTGTTCGTCGTCAGATTGGTGGAGATTTACACGACGAAATAGGAACGCTCCTGTCCGCTACCCGCATGAGCCTTACGCAAATCACCAAATATGAAGACAATCCCGCTAAAAGAATATCTCTTGTAAATCAAACCGAAGAACTTTTGAATGAGACGTTAAATAACGTCAGAAGGCTTTCTAAGGAACTCATGCCCAGCACCTTAGATGAATTTGGATTGATTATCGCCCTCAAAGATTTTACGGAAAAAATGACAGAATTTACAGAAGTAATGGTCTGTTTTAGTCACGGCGAGTTATCTGAGGTGTTTGATAAAAAAGTGGAATTAGCACTCTATCGCACAGCCCAAGAGTTGGTGAACAATGCGCTTAAACACGCAAAGGCGAGTGTGATTAATATTCAATTACAAGTGAGAAATAATAACTTAGTACTTCAAGTGTCGGATAATGGCATTGGCTTTGATTTGGCAGAAGTCAATAAACCTAACCGAGGCATTGGCATAAAAAATATCGAAAGTCGCATCAGTGTAATCAAAGGAAAAATCAAATTCGACATCGAAAAAGGCAAAGGTTCAAGCTTCGAAATAACCGTTGCCTTGGTTTAGACCACAGATGACACGGATTTTACGGATTTACACAGATTTTCTTTTGATGCAATTGAATATGCTTCTTCATTGTAAATTCTTCTAATACCAAAGGAGATGTTGGTAATCTAAACAAAAAAAATCCGTGTGAATCCGTTAAATCAGTAAAATCCGTGGTCTAATCAATCTCAGAATTACCACCAACCCAACCATGAAAGATAAAATTAGAATTGCTATTGCTGATGACCACGCTATTTTTCGTCGTGGTATTGTCTCGTTACTCCAAAATAACGATGATTTTGAAGTTGTTCTGCAAGCCTCAAACGGTCAGGAATTGATTGATAATTTGGAAGAAACACGCCCCCAAGTCATTCTGATGGATTTGCAAATGCCTGTTTTAGACGGTATTAGGGCAACGCAACAAATAAAAGCCAATTTCTCGCACATCAAGATAATCATCATATCCATGCACGATGAATCTCAATTTGTCTCGCATTTGATGGAATTGGGAGCAAATGGATATTTACTCAAAGATGCAGACCCCGATGAGGTTGAAAATGCGATTTATACCGTCAATAATGAGGATTATTACTACGGAAAATTCCTACTGAAAGTCATGCACAACCGCATGGTGAATAAGCCTACCCGCAAAGCAATCCCGTTCTTATCCGCTCAAATAGAATTGACCGAACGGGAGGTAGAAGTGCTTCAATTGATTTGTGAGGGCATAACTGCGGCACAAATTGGCGATAAAATCAATCTTAGTAGCAGAACGATAGAAGGACACAGAAACCGAATTATGGAAAAAACGGGTACGAAAAATATTGCAGGATTAGTGGCTTGGGCGGTGCGAAATGGAATTGTGTAGTGAAATATCAAAGGACAATCTTTAACTTTGTATTTTAGAAATCAATTACCTTTTAATACAAAATGCAAGCAAATTTTATAGAAGAACTTCGTTGGCGTGGAATGTTACAAGACATGATGCCAGGCACCGAAGAGCAATTGAATAAGGAAATGACAGCGGCTTATATTGGTTTTGATCCAACGGCAGCATCATTGCACATCGGAAATTTAGCCACTATTATGCTCTTGAAACACTTCCAATTGTGCGGACACAAGCCTTTTGCTCTCGTGGGCGGGGCAACGGGCATGATTGGTGACCCATCTGGAAAAGCGGCTGAGCGTGAATTTTTATCGGAAGAAACCCTCCGTTTTAATCAGGATAGCATCAGAAAGCAGTTAGAGAAATTCTTGGATTTTAATTCGGGTGATAACTCTGCCGCAATGGTCAATAATTACGATTGGTTCAAGGATTTTTCGTTTTTAGGTTTCCTTCGTGAAGCGGGTAAACATCTGTCCGTCAACTACATGATG
>JAYUIP010000534.1:0-1943 GCA_043765945.1 Arcicella sp. | reverse complement strand
CATATTTTCCCTTCTCAACAATACGAATTTGCTCGTTTGAACCTTACGCACACTGTGATGAGTAAACGTAAATTGCTGCAATTGGTGCAAGAAGGCATCGTTTCAAGTTGGGACGACCCTCGAATGCCTACCATCTCGGGCTTGCGTCGTCGTGGATTTACACCAGCTTCGGTTCGTAATTTTTGTGAAAAAATTGGCATTGGCAAGCGTGAAAATTTGATTGACGTTGGCGTGTTGGATTTCTGCGTCAGAGAAGATTTAAACAAATCAGCCGCCCGTGTCATGGCAGTGCTTGACCCTTTGAAGGTGGTCATCACGAATTATCCATCGGGACAAACGGAGGAATTATCCATAGAAAATAATCCAGAAGATGCTGAATCGGGTAGTCGCATTGTGCCTTTTAGTAATATTTTATACATCGAACGTGATGATTTTATGGAAGAACCCATGAAGAAGTTTTTCCGTCTGGGACCAGGGTTAATGGTACGTTTAAAAGGTGCTTACATCATTCAATGCGATGATTTTGTGAAGGATGAATTAGGAAATATTACGGAATTACATTGCAGTTATTTTCCTGAAAGTCGCTCAGGGTCAGATACTTCGGGCATTCCTGTGAAAGGCGTAATTCACTGGGTTTCAGTGCATACTGCCATGAAAGTTGAAGCCCGTTTATACGACAGGTTATTGATTTTGGAAGATGCTTCGCAAGTTGGAGATGATTTCAAGAAGTTTATTAATCCAGATTCTTTAACGATTTTGCCAGAGATTTTTGTTGAACCAAGTTTGAGAGAAGCTAAAATCGGAACGAATTATCAGTTTATGCGAAAGGGATATTTCTGTTTAGATACTGATTCAAAGTCAGAACATTTAGTTTTTAATCGAACGGTTGGGTTGAAGGATAGTTTTAAGAAATAAATAGTCATCAATTTTAATTATATTTGCTTATAAATCAATAAGGTTATGACAACAGTCGCAGATAGAGAAATAATAAAACAAGCTCTTCGTGAATTGATTCATGAAGAGCCAGCAACTTTTAAAGGGTTTTTAAAAGATATATTAAAAGAAGCTTCTGAGAATTCAGAAGAAGAGCATTTTAAGGCTTTAATTCAAAAGAATTTCCAACGATTTGGAGAAACATTTAAAGCATTAGCCTAATGATATATCTTACAAAAAGTCAAGTTGTAAAGTTAAACTTGGCAACAGTTGAAGAGCATGGTGGAAATTTTATGCCTCCGAGTAATTTTTTGCATGAAGAGAATCTTGATTATTTGATAGAAACGGTTCAGTCAGAAATGTTTGGACAAGAACTCTATCCAACTATTTCCGACAAAGCAGCATTGTATTGTTATAATATTATTTGTAACCATATTTTTACCGATGGAAATAAACGTACAGGATTAGCATCTGCACTAATTTTCTTAAACTTAAATAACTATGATTTATCCTTAGAAATTACTAATACAATTTTAACGGATTTTACCATCAAAGTAGCCTCGGGTAATTCAAGTTTAGAAGAATGTAAAGCGTGGTTTAATAATAATATTGTCCCGAATAAATGAAACAAAAATGCCCAATCTGAAAAGAAAGGGCATTTTTGTTTTATTTTATTAGCTTCAATAGTTTGCCTGATAATCAATCGTGAAAACAATCATTGAAAGATTATCCTTGGTCACTTTCACTGGAAAAATATTCCCATCACCATCGAATTGATTAGCGTATAATCCCTTGTCTCTTTCCTTCACAAAAAGTGAATATTTTCCTTCGGGTAATGCCAAACAAAACTTTCCTTCAGCATCCGATTTCACTGATTTTATTAAGTTCGTTACAATGGCTTTATAAAACCCGTATTGCAGCGTCGCTTGTTGATCATTCGTCAGTTCATACACAAAAAGTTCTCGTTGCACACCTTTCGGTTTTGGCACTTCATGGTCGGGCGAAGGCAT
>JAYUIP010000533.1:0-5630 GCA_043765945.1 Arcicella sp. | reverse complement strand
GTTCCCGTTTGTTGGATTCCATTGATTTTGCTACCTTCCAAAAACAGCCAAAATGGGTCGTTGGGTTTTCTGATATAACGGCTGTTCATTGTCATATTCACACCTTAAATATTGAAAGTCTGCACGCTACCATGCCTAAATTATTCTTGCAAGAAGGTGGAGAAGAATCCTTGGAAAGTCTGAGAAAAGTACTATTTGGAGAGCAGGTTAATTACAAAATTGAACCACATAAATTGAATCGTTTTGGCGTAGGAGAGGGGCAAATTATTGGGGGGAACTTAGCCATCTTAACGCACCTAATTGGCTCAAAATCAGACATTAACTACGATGGAAAAATTTTATTTTTGGAAGACATAAACGAATATCTATACAATATCGACCGCATGATGATACAATTGAAACGTAGCGGAAAATTACAAAATTTGGCAGGTTTAATTGTAGGCAGCTTTTCTGATTGTCGAGACAATGATGTGCCTTTTGGAAAGACCGCAAACGAGATAATTCAAGAAGCCGTTGCAGATTATGATTTTCCTGTATGTTACGGTTTTCCAGTAGGGCATGAAGTAGATAATTGGGCAATACCCTGCAGGCGAGAGGTGAGTTTATTGGTGGAGGAATATGGGGTTGCTTTACAGGGTTTTAATAACCGCAAAGACGCTTTATGACGCTAAGAAATAGAATTTTCAATCACCGCAAGGACGGGAAGACACTAAGAAAAATAAAAATTTTAACATAGAGAAAATTTGTGTCCTCCCGTCCTTGCGGTCAAATCATTGACCTTCTCCAATCCACAAACCCTTTCACCGCCAAAATAACCAAAAGTATGTACAAAATACTCGTTCCAAACAGCCCTTTGTAAACATACATTCCTACATAACATATATTCGCTCCAATCCATAACATCCAGTTTTCCAGATACTTACGAGCCGTCATCCATGTGGCAATGAGACTCACAGCCGTTAATCCAGCATCTAAATAAGGCAAACTTGCTCCCAAAAATTGACTATGTAAATAGCCCGAAATACCAGTAAATAATCCTAAAAAAATCAGACAAATTAGAGTAAATCGCAAAGGAACTTTACTGACAGCGAGAACAGTTTTTTCACCTTCACCAAACTTCCATTCATAAATTCCATAAAAACTCAAAAGAATAAAAACAACTTGCAACTCTGCATCAGATTTAAGGTTCGATTGCCAGAAAATCACCGCATAAATTCCCGAAGAAATTATCGCCCAAAACCATCCCCAAACGTCTTGCCGAGTGTTTAACCAAACGCAAATTAAGGAAGTAATAATGCCCAAAACTTCGAGCCAATTTTGTTGTAAATACTCAGTCATTTGTTAATAGTTATCGGTTAATAGTTATTGGTTATCAGTCGAGGGCGGTCCATTCTTATCCCTAATAACTAATAACTGTTTACTAATAACTCCCTTTCTCTGTAATGCCTCAAAATACTTACAGAACCCTTTCAAGGCACATTCTGGGCATTTGGGCGAACGAGCTACACATACATAACGCCCATGCAAAATAAGCCAATGATGTGCCACAGGGACTGATACTTTCGGAATATATTTGATTAATTCCTTCTCGACCGCCAACGGAGTTTTTGCCGTTTTTGCCACTAATCCCATGCGGTGCGAAACCCTAAAAACGTGTGTATCAACTGCCATAGCGGGTTGATTATAAATGACTGAAACAATCACATTTGCCGTCTTTCTGCCCACCCCTGGGAGCGTCTGAAGGTCTTCAATATTGCTCGGTACTTCCGAATTATATTCACTTACCAAACGCTTTGCCATGCCAATTAAATGCTTGGCTTTGTTATTGGGATACGATACCGAACGAATATACTTGAAAACCTCATCCAATTCTGCCTTCGCCAAAGATTCAGGGTCGGGGAAACGTTCAAAAAGTGGGGGTGTAACAATGTTCACTCGCTTGTCGGTGCATTGAGCGGATAATGACACTGCCACTAACAATTCATAAGGTGTTCGATAAGCTAATTCTGTTTCTGCAATCGGGAAATTTTCAGTAAAATACCCTATCAGTTGTTTGTAACGGTCTTTTTTAAGCATTAGTTTCGATGTTGGTTATTCGTTTTTCGATGTTTGGTTTCTTTTTTCGATGTTCGTTTTTCGTCTTTCGATTTCTGTTAATTTTGTCCGATTCCCCAACATCAAATTACAAAAATCGAACATCAAAAATTTCAATAAAACGCATCTTCAAAATGCGTAATTTCAACATCTTCTTCACCTCTAAATATGATTGAAACAATATCAAAACGAATTTGTTGTTGCCAGTTGGTACTATAAACAAAGTTTCCTGCGGCTCTGGTTACAAGTTTAATCTTGTTTTTGGTAACGCTAATTTCAGGGTTGCCAAATTTAGTGTTGGTCAATGATTTTACTTCCACAAACACTACAAAAATACCCTTTTTTACAATCAAATCAATTTCTGCATGACCATACCGATAATTTCGGGCAACGATTTCATAACCTTTTTCTTCCAAAAAAATACCCGCTAAGATTTCCGCTTTTTTGCCTGTTTCAAGATGTTTTGCCATGTTTTAGTGGTTAAAATATTTCGAAATTAAGAATAATAAACTGCCACTTTTAATAATGAATTTTCCTATTAATTCGAAATTTAAGCTAAATCACGCAAAGTCGCTAAAAACAGTTTTAAAATAGATGAATTAAATATTTGACCCTCGTAGGTAAAATTCTTACCAGTATTTAAAATGCAACAAAAGACCTCCTATCAGTTCAACATTCCACTGAACACATAAAAATTATTTTGAAAACTGAATAATTTATTTTTGAGTTATAGTCTTAGATTTTAATAATAAGCATGGTAGAATTTCATGTTTATTATTCATAACTAAAACTTAAAACCAAAACTTAAAAATAATATGTTACAGTTTCTGAAGTATGTATTTGCAACTATTGTCGGGTTGTTTTTATTTTTTATTATCGGTTTTTTCATTCTTGCAGGAATTGGTGCTGCTATTGGCTCTTCAAGTGATACGGTCTCGTTGAAAGACAATTCCGTTTTGAAATTAGACCTTAATCGTCCAATCGTAGAAAATACTTCTGATGAAGATGATCCCTTCAAAAGTTTAGGCGGACCATTCGCTGACGGAGCGGACAACCTGGGTATGGTTCAATTACGTGATGGTTTAAAACGTGCCGCTGCCGACTCGCACATTAAAGGAATATATCTTCAAGCCAATTTCCCACAGACAGGATATTCAACTTTGGAAGAAATTCGTAATGCCCTTATCGAATTTAAAAAATCTGGAAAATTCATTTATTCTTACGGAGAAATGTTCTCTGAAAAAGGTTATTATGTAACCTCAATGGCAGATAAAATTTATCTGAATCCATCGGGTGGGATGGACTTTAACGGTATAAGTGCCGAGGTAAGTTTTTTCAAAGGTGCTTTGGATAAATTGGACATTAAACCAGTTGTTTTCCGTGTGGGTGAATACAAATCAGCCGTTGAACCTTTCTTGCGTGAGAATATGAGTGATGCTAACAAAGTTCAATATGCTTCATTATTAGGTTCATTGAATGACCATATTTTCAGTCAAATTGCGAAGTCAAGAAATATGCAAGTGTCTGATTTAAAAAAAGTTGCGGATGAATTGACGGCTTATAAACCACAAGGAGCATTGTCCTCAAAATTAGTAACCAACGTTGGATATTACGATGAATTTGAGGCTGAAATGAGAAAGACGTTGAAACGTGATGCCGATGATAAAATCGAATACGTAGGTTTTTCAAAATTCATGAAAGCTGAATCTTCCATTAAATTTAATGATTCTGATAATAAAATTGCCGTAATCGTAGGCGAAGGAACCATCGTTGGAGCAAAAGCCGACAAAGGAAATATTGGTTCGGATGATTGGGTTGCTGAATTAAAAAAGGCTCGTGAAGATAAAAAAGTGAAAGCAATTGTGTTAAGAATTGATAGTCCAGGCGGCTCAGCGTTGGCTTCGGATGTGATGTGGAGAGAAGTGGAATTAACGAAAAAAGTGAAGCCTGTAATTGCATCAATGGGTGATTATGCTGCCTCTGGAGGATATTATATGGCAATGGCGGCTGATACTATCGTGGCTCAACCAACCACAATCACGGGTTCAATTGGGATTTTTGCTCAGTTTTTTAACTTCGAGAATTTCTTAAAAAATAAATTAGGCGTAACAACCGACCGTGTAAATACTAACGCTCACTCAGACTTCCCAACCGTTACTCGTGACATGGACGAATTTGAAAAAGCATGGTTTCAAAAAAGCATAGAGGCGGGTTATGAAACTTTTACGTCAAAAGCTGCCAAAGGTCGTAAGATGAATATTGACAAATTAAAATCTCTTGCGGGCGGACGTGTATGGTCTGGTCTGGAAGCAAAACAAAATGGTTTAGTAGATGTTTTGGGAGGTTTGGAAGATGCCGTAAAAATTGCCGCAAAGAAAGCAAAACTGAAAGATGGCGATTTCAAAACAAAATTCTATCCACAACCAAAAGGCTTTTTCCAAGAGTTTTTTGATAAGAAAGAAGATGAAGCCGAAGCAAAACTAATGACCGCTCAATTCGGTGATTTAGCTCCATACATAAAGCAATTGAAAACCTTGAAGTCTCGTGAGGGCGTAATGATGTTGATGCCTGAGGTGATTGATTTTAAATAGAAATTGAAAATTACCGTTTGATAACTACCATAAAAAACGCAGACTAATTTATAAAAGTCTGCGTTTTTTTCATGTAAATTTGAATATATGCGATTTTTATATTAAATTTATACAAAAAAATAGTATTATATTTATATTTCATAACCTCTTATTTAATTTGCCTAAGTTATTACCCATAAAAATCTTAGTCAAAATATTTTACCGAAATCTATTATGAACAAATGTATTTTTTTAGACCGTGATGGTGTATTAAATGTTGATAGAGTTGATTATGTTTATCAAGTTGAAGATTTCATCATTCCTGAAGGAACGATTGAAGCCCTCCAAAAACTAAAAGCTGCTGGTTATTTATTAATTGTTATTACCAATCAGTCAGGAATTGCGAAGGGGATTTATTCACGTGAAGATGTATGGAAATGTCACAACTACCTCCAAGAACAATGTGGAAATTTGTTGGATGATATTTATTTCAGTCCCCACCATGAAAAATTTACGACCAATTCTCTGACTCGTAAACCCGATTCGTTAATGATCGAAAAAGCCATGGCAAAATATCAAATCGACCCAAATACTTCATGGATGATTGGTGATGCTCATCGTGACATCCACGCAGGAAAAAAAGCGGGCGTGAAAACGATTCATATTACGCATAAACCGCAGGAGTCGCATTCTATTATTACGACCGATAACTTATTGAATGCCAGTGCGTTGGTATTGAGTTAATGTAGATTCAAAATTTCATTTTCCGCCAAAAACGCTTCAAAACATAAAAAATGGCGAATAATCATTGTGACTGTCCGCCATTTTTAGTATTTTACATTTGATTTGGAGGATAATAAATTAATTATTTCCTCTTCTTCCTATCCCCACTCCTCGGATTTTTCCCGCCACCTTTCTGATTTCCACGGCTCGAATTTTTCGGTTTTCGTCTCGAATCGTCTCTTC
>JAYUIP010000532.1:0-1949 GCA_043765945.1 Arcicella sp. | reverse complement strand
AAAGAATTTAGGATTTTCGTTTTGTCCAGGTTGCGGATTAGGACATTCGATTTCTTTCCTTTTTCACGGACAAATTCAAGAATCTTTTCATCATCATCGGCTTGGAATATTTGCTTTGGTGGTAATTTTAATGAGGATTTATCAAATAATCCGTAACATCAAATTTTCAATAAAACATTAATAGTCAATACATTATCTCAAAATTTAACAAAATAAAAAATGAACACAACCGTAATGATGATGCTCTCGAATTTTGAAATCGAAGAATCAATGTTTATCCAAAATGTAATTAAAGATATGGACGAAGACAAGCAAAAAACCTTCGTCATGATGTATCAAAATAAAAGACGTGATACGACCCTAATCTTAGTTACCACCATCATCGGTTTCTTCGGTTTTGCGGGTATTCAACGTTTCCTGACCGACCAAATCGGCATGGGAATTCTCTATTTTTTCACGGGTGGATTGTGTTTTATTGGTACAATTGTGGATTTAGTAAACCATAAAAGTATTGCAATAGAATATAATAAAAAAGTAGCTCAGGAGACTTTAATGATGATGAACACTTGGAAAAATTAAAATTGAACCTTGCGGGATAGTTTTTCCAAAAACTTATTGTAATTTCCCTTGATTTTTGAGTAGAATTCAAGGATTGTATTCTCTCATAAAAATATAGAAATTACGAACCATGGAAAAATCAATCTCACGCCGTTCAGCTCTCCAAAGTGTTGGTTTAGCCTCGGCAACTTTGCTGACAAGCTCACTCAGCAATCGCATTGAAGCGGCTGATAATCAGATAGGTACGGCTCTAAAAGGGCGTATCAATCATTCTGCTTGTCGTTGGTGTTACAGCTCAATTCCTTTCGAGGATTTGTGTAAATCTGCCAAAGAAATCGGGATGAAATCCTTGGAACTAACGGGACCTGCCGAATGGGAAATTCTTAAAAAATATGACCTTACCTCAGCAATGGGTTGGGGAGATTATCCAAAAGGAATGGGTTTGAATAACTTTTTCAATAAGGTTTCAAATCACGATCAATTAGTGGCATTTTACGAAGATTTAATTCCAAAAGCTGCCAAAGCGGGTGTTAATAACATCATCTGTTTTTCAGGTAATCGTGAAGGACTTTCGGAAGAACAAGGGTTAATTAACTGCAAAAAAGGACTTCAACGCATCATGAAAACCGCTGAGAAACACAACGTTACGGTTTCGATGGAGTTGTTGAATTCCAAGAAAGACCACAAAGATTATCAATGCGACCATACTGAATGGGGATCTGTTTTGTGCGAGATGGTAGGTTCAGATAAATTCAAATTGTTGTATGATATTTACCACATGCAAATCATGGAAGGGGACGTAATTGCGACGATTAAGAAGAATTATCAATACATTTCTCACTATCACACGGGCGGTGTTCCTGGTCGCAATGAAATCAATGATTCACAAGAATTATACTACCCAGCCATCATGAAAGCCATCGTTGATACGGGTTATAAGGGTTTTGTGGGTCAAGAATTTATTCCCGCAAAAACGGATAAAATTGCTTCTTTGAAGGAGGGAGTTTTGATTTGCGACGTTTGATGAGGTATGAGGTATGAGGTATGAGGTTAAAAAAAAATGCTGATTTGGAATTAATAGTTCCAAATCAGCATTTTTTTTATGACTATTTAATAACTGTTTACTGATAACTGCTTACTGTTTCAGCGTAATCACTCTGCGTGTTCTATCAAAACCATCCGTTGCTACTTTTATAATATAAGTATTTCCATGATAATCAGGTAATTGAATCTTTTTTACGACATTAAATTTATCGACTTTATACTCAGCAATCAATTGTCCGTAAAGACTGTAAACTGTAACGGTTGCTCCTATTAAATCTTCAATTACTTCCACATTCACTTCGCCATTTGCCGTTGGATTTGGGAAAATACTGAATCCATCAAATGTT
>JAYUIP010000531.1:0-5659 GCA_043765945.1 Arcicella sp. | reverse complement strand
CAAAGGATTTTTTTGAACCATAAACCTCAAAACTTTCACGGTATTGGCGAGCCACATCGAACAGTGAACGATAGACATAAGCACTCAAATCTGAATCTTTAAATTTGATATGGGCTGATTCAACCGCAAAGGGTGAATTATGGATTTTTACAAGGTCTTCACTGATTCTGCCCGACCCAAAACAGGACACATATTCAGCCTGTAATTTCAATAAACCCGCCACTGGACCCACGCAATGTGTAGCGTAGTGCATCGGCGGAAGTCCAGGCCAATAGTCGGGCCAGCCTTTCATATCTTGCTGATGGGATGCTTTTAAAAATTGTACTTTCCCAAGTTCTCCTTTTTCGTAAAGTTCTTTCACAAATAGAAATTCACGGGCATAAACCACGGTTTCCATCATCATATATTTTTTGCCAGTTGTTCTACAAGCATCCACAATTTTCTGACAATCCTCTACCGTTGTTGCCATCGGAACGGTACAAGCCACGTGCTTGCCTGCGTAAAGTGCTTTCAGACTTTGCTCGGCATGATTTGGAATTGGCGAGTTAATATGGACGGCATCAATATTGGGGTCTTTAAGCAATTCATCGTAATCAGCATACCGTTTTTCGATGTTAAATTCGTCACCAATGGCATTCAATTTTTCTACATTACGTTGACAAATGGCGTACATATTGGTGTGCGGATGACGTTGATAAATGGGAATAAACTCTGCCCCAAATCCTAAGCCAACGATGGCAACGTTTAGAAGCCTAAGCCCCCCAGCCCCCAGAGGGGGAGTTTTTACTTGATTTATACTTATACTATTTTCCAAAATATTTTTATTTTTGAGATTTTATCATTTTAAATTTTATTATCCCAATTTTCCCTGCGGGGTCAAGGCGACCGACGCTTCAGGGCTATTTTAAACTCCCCCTCTGGGGGTTAGGGGAGCTATAAATCCCAATCCCTCCCTCATCAAAATCTCCTCACTTTCAAACATTTTTCGCCAAATATTGGCAGCGGGGAGTTTTTGACTAAATGCTTCGATGGAGATAATATCTTGGTAATCAATATCTTTGATGGCTTTAAAAACACCTTCCCAATCCACATTTCCTTTGCCAGGCGTACTTCGGTCATTTTCGGATAATTGTATAAATGCAATACGATTACCCATTTGTCGGATGGCATTACCAATATTTTTTTCTTCAATATTGGCGTGAAAAGTATCGAACATGATTTTACAATTCGGGCGATTGACTTTGTCCACAAAACGAATTAATTCATCGGCACAACTGGTCAAATACATTTCAAAGCGGTTCAAATATTCCAAACAAATCATAACGCCCATATTATCAGCGTATTCAGATAATTGTTGGATGCCTTCCACGCCCCAAGTCCATTCTTGTTCAGTAGCAGCTTGCCCCGTAAAAATGCCCAAAGCCGAATGAATAGGTCCCATTAATTTATCCGAACCCAAGACTAAGGCACAGTCCACGCAAGATTTTAGGTAATCTAATCCTGCCTGACGAACGGTTGGGTCTGGACTAATTAAATTGGTTTCTGCTCCGCAAAATGTATCACAAACTCTTTCTAAACCTAAGTCATCTAATTTCTTTCGCCATGCGTACCAATGTTCTGGATTTGGGTTAAAAATAGGAACTTCAACCCCATCAAAACCGATTGATTTAATGAGTTCTAAGGTTGGGAAAAGACTTTCATCCACTTGTGTTCCCCATAAAAGGAGGTTCATGTAATATTTCATAGTAGGTAGTTTTTAAGTGAACTGGTTAGCTAAGTTATACCGACTCACTCCACCCAACCCTCCCCTCGAAGGGAGCGGTCCGCCGCTGCGGGGCTTTTAAGCTCAATAAACCCTCCCTTCGAGGGGAGGGTTGGGTGGAGTGAATACAACTTGGTAAACTAATTCAGTTAAGCTTTAAATGAATTAGTTATTAAGTGAAAAATTTTTCATGAACTATTGATTAACAATCAGTTATGACTATTTTCAAATCTATTCTATTAATAAAATCTCCGCCTCTTTCCCTCTAAAACTAAATGTACCCCCAACCATTTTTCCCATCAATAATACTCCAATGGGCGATTGTGGCGAAATAATCATGATTGGCTTTTCATTAATTTTTACATTACCAATACTGACCGAAAGGAAAAAATCACCCATTGTTGTTTGTAAAAATGCTCCCAAAGCCCCTTTCTTGCATATAAGTGATTCGTCGATTCTTTCTACTAATTTTCGCTCCTCCAAAGTTTGCTGGTACATACGGGCGTGCATATCACGGTCGAGATGTCCCATTGCCCGTGAGGTTTCGTATTTATCCCCTGCTGATGATTTCGACTCTCCGTTAGCAGATTCTTGGGCAGCATTCATGGCATCCAAAGAATTTTGCATTCGTTGGTTTAAATAGTTTTTTACGTATGTGAGGATGGTTGATTTCATAAGGTCAATGAGAAAATGAGTAAGTGATAGAATTATAACTCGCTTGAATTCTAATCGGATTTATTTATTTAAAATGAGAGAATAAATTGTGCGTTAAAACTGATAACAGTACGCCGCCCGACCAGTAACAGATAACTACAAAGTTTCACGACGTATCATATAAAATGGGTTTTTTACTTTGATTTTTTTATTGTCTAATAATAAAGCCGCCACCGTTCTGCCCATTGTTTCAAAGTCAGTCGTGATTACGGTAATTCCCAATAATTCCTTTAAAGTGGTTTCATTAAAAGAGATAATTCCTATGTCTTGCCCCAACACAAAACTTGACATTCTTGCTTTTTTGACCAAGTCTGCCAAATCGGTTTCTTCTACTACCACATACACCGTTTGAGCTTGCAGAATTTCACTTTCAACGCTCTCTTTCATCACAAATTCTTTCTGTGAATTAACGCAAAAATACCGAACGCCACGGACGATTTCGATGGGATAATTGCCATCACTTGGGAAAACTAAAACCACTCTTTGATATTTTGCCATTAAGTCGCTGGCATCTTCCAATGCTTCGGTAACATCTCTTTCAAAATCTTGATGGACCGTTAAACATTCATGTTTAAAATCGGGTAAATCTTTATCCAAAATTACTAATTCATCTTTCGGTATTTTTTCTAATACTCTGATTGCTAAATATTTATCCTCTTCTGGAAAGAAGTGAGGCATTACAACGTAGTAATTATATTTCCCTAAATTTTTATCAATAATCTCTTCAAAAAGTCGAGCATTGTAATGATGAATTTGTAAATCCACGGAAGCCTTATCACCCAAAACTTTCAAAAAAGCGTAGTAAATCATCTTTTTATAAGAACTCAACTTATTGAAAATCAAGAGAATTCGCATCTTCCTACTTTCGCCACTATTCACATAATATCCCTTCCCTTGTACGGACGTAATGAAACCTCTTTCTCGCAATTCACGGTAAGCTTTTTCTACGGTATCACGAGCCAAATAATATTCTTCGCTGAGTTCAGAAATGGACGGTAATTGCTCGTTTTTCTTCAAAACATTCCGCTCAATATCGCTCATTACTGACTCAATAATCTGTTTATATTTTGGCGTTTTATCGCTTGGGTTCAGTTTTAATTTGTACATTAATTTTTAGTTATTGGTTACTATTAATTAGTTATCAGTAAAAAACACGGTATAACCGTAACTCAATAAATGCCTAAAATCTACTTGTTATTTCTCATAACTGATAATAAATACATGAGAAACACAGGTAGGGAATTAAAATTTGGGATATATTCATTTATTTATAGCATCTAATTATCACAAAAAAACCTTCTCAAATCGTCTGAGGAGGCTTTTTTGTGATAATTATTAAATCTTAATTCGTTGTTTTCGACCAATTAAAAAGTAAATCAACCATCCAAAAGGAACAAAAATGCACAGCAAAAGCCAAAATATTTTTTGATTTCCTTCAAACTTATTCTTGGCAATGTCAATACTGGCAATTATCAGAAAAACTACCCAAGATAAAAGGAATGTTTGCCATAGAATGAAGATGATTTCAAACCTGATTATGCTAAGAAATTCCATAATTAAAAGGTGTTAGATTTAGATATTTTGAAATACAAACAAACGCATAAAGTCTTAATAAACAAACTCCCCAAACTCAGATTTTATCGTAACTCCTTTACTCTCAGCACTTTCCACTCGTCCAATTATTTGAGCATTGATGCCAAATGATTTTGAAATATCAATGACCGCTTGAGCATATTGTGGATTTAAATATATCTCCAAACGATGACCCATATTGAAAACTTTGTACATTTCTTTGTAGTCCGTTCCAGATTCGGCTTGAATCATTTTGAAAAGCGGAGGTAATTCAAACATATTATCTTTGATGATATGAACGTTATCCACAAAATGCAAAACCTTCGTTTGAGCCCCTCCCGAACAATGCACCATACCGTGAATCACAGGACGTAATTCATTCAATAATGCCTTCACAACGGGGGCATACGTGCGAGTGGGCGAAAGCACTAATTGCCCTACATTCAAAGGACTTCCCTCTACGGAATCCGTCAGTTTTTTTGAACCACAATAAACCAAACTTTCGGGAACGGAAGGGTCAAAACTTTCGGGATATTTTGTAGCTAAATAATGCCCTAAAACGTCATGACGGGCAGAAGTCAGTCCGTTTGAACCCATCCCGCCGTTGTAAGTATTTTCGTAAATTGCTTGTCCATCCGAAGCTAAACCAACGATGACATCACCGTCTTGAATGGTATGATTTGAAATCACATCCGAGCGTTTCATCCGAGCAATCACCGTTGAATCCACGATAATTGTACGGACTAAATCACCCACATCGGCAGTTTCACCGCCCGTACTCCAAATCCCGATGCCATTGTCACGCAGCATTTCCAAAACCTCTTCCGTTCCGTTAATGAGTTCAGCAATAACCTCGCCTGGGATTAGGTTTTTGTTACGTCCTATGGTGCTTGAAAGCAGCATATTATCCGTTGCTCCGACACAAATTAAATCATCGGTATTCATCACAACGGCATCTTGGGCAATGCCTCTCCACACGGAAATATCGCCCGTTTCTTTCCAATAAAGATACGCCAACGCTGATTTTGTACCCGCTCCATCGGCGTGCATGATGTTGCAATATTCATCATCTCCGCCCAACATATCGGGTGAAA
This sequence comes from Arcicella sp., assembly GCA_043765945.1. Lineage (GTDB taxonomy): Bacteria > Bacteroidota > Bacteroidia > Cytophagales > Spirosomataceae > Arcicella. Next base: position 517 of record JAYUIP010000531.1, on the reverse strand, counting down.
TTTTACAGAAAGCCTTTGGAAAAAGCCCTTTATCTAATTTTTCGATGGCTTTGTGGACATCTTCTTTGGAGGCAGAAACGCCTCTTTGCATATAGCGGTCGGTCATTTATTCAATGATTGAGTGATTGATAGAATAGGGTTTCTACAGTCACTATAAAATGTAAAATCCGCTATTTCAGAGGATTAGGATTATAATTTTTCTATATTTTATTTAACGAAATTCAAAAATTCTTCTGTCCAACTAATCATTTCCAGCACTTCTTCTTTCGTAAAATCATTGATAGCTTCATAGCCGGCTAACGTCCTTTTATCTTCTAATCTGCCAAGATACTTTCCGTATTTTTCTGGAATAATTCCTGTTTTTATGTATGTTTCAGCAAATTTTGCTTGTGTACCAGAATGAGATTTTACAAAAATGTCTTTCTGAAATAATAGTCCTCTAACTGCCCAAAATAAGCATAATAAATTCTATTGACAGCACCAGATTCAAATCCTGTTTCTATAAGAACTTTTGCAG
>JAYUIP010000530.1:0-5662 GCA_043765945.1 Arcicella sp. | reverse complement strand
CCGCAACGAATCTTAAAATAGCATACGTTGTTGGATCTTTCACAAATCCGCAGGCAATATTGGCAATGGAATACGTAATAATTGAACCAAATAAAACCGATAATCGCCCTTTTTTATCACCAAGAATACCCCATGAAATTCCACCAATTAATAAACCTCCCATCTGCCAATTAATGATATTTTTACCAACTGATGAAACTTCTTCGGGTGATAAACCTAAATCTTTCAGACTTGGCACTCGCACGATTCCGAAAAGAAGTAAGTCATAAATATCTACAAAATAGCCTAAGGCAGCAACAATGACGGGAATACTGAAAAGATGTTGGATGGTTGTTTTATTTTTCATTTATTTGAAAAAATTATACGGAATTATATATTGATTAGACTAAAAAATACAATATATAATTTATAAATTGCTTAAACTAATTTTGTCGGTGTTTAAAGGTAACACCCAGTTTCTCTGAGTTAAACACAAGGTTTCACAAAATAGTTGAGAAAATTATAATCAAGGAATTAGAAAATATTTAATTACCATATCAATTCTTTTAAACATCAAGTCACAATCTAACAGCCAAAATTTACCGCATGAAAAATCCAAAATCTCCCATTATCAGATTGCTCCAACGTGCAATCCTTCAAGCCAAAAATTCTGAATTTGAATTTAATGATTCACGAAGGAAATTTATCAAAAATGTCTCTGTTGCCTCTCTGGCTACTTTTGTGGCTTCTGATTTTATAAGTTGTGTTACCAAAAAGGACATAAAGATTGCCATTATTGGAGGAGGAATTGCTGGATTAAATGCAGCACATTATTTGAATAAAGCAGGATTTAAACCAACGATTTATGAAGCCGCAAAACGGACAGGAGGACGAATGATGAGTGCAACAGGTCTTTTGGCGGAAGGAATTACGACCGAATTGGGGGGAGAATTCATTGATTCTTCGCACAAAGATATGTTAGATTTATGCAAAGAATTCAATTTGAGTTTATTGGATATGCAAGCTCCAGAAGAAGTTAAAAAGGGTTTGGTTAAACACGATTATTATTTTGATAATCACAGAATTACTGAAAGATCATTGATTGAAGCCATCAAACCATATCTTTCAACTATCAAAAAAGATGCAGATTTAGTGGCTACTCGAAATTATAAAAGCCCAGCATTGATTGCTTTGGATAAATTATCATTAGATGAATATTTGCAAAAAATAGGCATTTCGGGTTGGCTATACAAATTAATAAAAATTTCATACACCTCCGAAATGGGCTTGGAATCAGACGTTCAGAATTGTTTAGCGTTTATCTCTTTGTTAGATAGTAATTATGAAAACGGTTTTGATATTTACGGCGAAAGCGATGAAAGATATAAAGTTATTGGGGGCAATCAGAAAGTAGTTGATGCTTTGGCAGACACTTTGGAAGAGCAAATTGAACTTGAATACCAATTGGAAACCCTTACCGAAAAGGGAATGGAATACAAATTGAATTTCCAAAATGGCAAAGAAATTTATGCTGATTTTGTGATAATGACAATCCCATTTTCAGTGCTGCGAGATGTGCAAATGAAGGTGGATATGTCGCCTAAAAAGGCAAAATGTATTAAAGAATTATCTTACGGAACCAATTCAAAAATGTTTTTGGGTGTAGACAGTAGAATCTGGCGTGAACAAGGTTTTTCGGGTTATGTATTCAGCGATTTGGTTCATAATGCTTGGGACAGTTCGCAAATGCAGAATGACAATTTGGGTGCGGGAGGGTATTCAGTTTTCTTTGGTGGGAAAATGGGTAAAGATTTGAATGATAATCAAATAGAAAGCTATTTAGACAAATTAAATCAAATTTATCCAACCATAAAAGACCAATATAATGGCAAAAAAGGCACTTTCAATTGGGGCAATTCTCCTTACGTAAAAGGAAGTTATGCTTGTATGACTGTTGGACAAATGACCGCTTTTGGAGGCGTTGAAGCTGAACCAATCAATAGTATTTTATTTGCAGGAGAACACTGTTCAAAAGAATTTCAGGGGTATATGAATGGAGGTGCAGAGACGGGTAAGAAGGCTGCCGAAGAGCTTATTCGTAGGATAAACGGAGGGAGATAATGACATTTTCAAATTACTTTCATTCGTGAATACAAATTATTTACCCGTTGGATTTATAATGATTTTCCATCTGCTCTTTCGTCCAAAATGTCCATGCAATGATTCTACTAATTTTTTGTCCTTGAGCCATATTAATGGTCTGACTTTCACCAACTTTTGCTCTTTTTAGTAACTGAAAAATTTTTGGCAAGTGCTCTTTTTTAGAAACTAAACTTGTGAACCAGATGCACTTATTGGACATTAGAACAGATTCTTCAATCATGTTATTGATAAACTGTTCCTCTCCTCCTTCGCACCATAATTCTGCATTTTGTCCACCAAAATTAAGGGCAGGTTTTTGCTCAATTTTACCTCCTAAATTTTTTATTTTCCTTTGTGTCCCCTTGGTTGCCTCTTCTTCCGAAGCGTGAAATGGAGGATTACACATTGATACATCAAAGATCTCATTATTTAGGATTATTCCTTGAAAGATATTTTCGGAATTTACTTGTAATCTTACCTCAATTTTAGTTTTAAGTATATCATTTTTATCGACGATATTTCTGGCTGATTGAACGGCAATCGGGTCAATATCAGAACCAACGAATTGCCAACCATAACTTGAATTACCGATAATTGGATAAACACAATTTGCACCAACTCCAATGTCAAGCACCTTCACAGATTGCCCTTTGGGAATAATTCCTTGGTTAGATATTGCTAATAAATCAGCAACGTAATGAATATAATCTGCCCTTCCTGGAATGGGCGGACAAAGATAATCTTGCGGAATATCCCAGTAAGAAATTTCATAAAAACACCTCAAAATTGCTTTATTAAGCATTCTTACGGCTTCGTGATTCGCAAAATCAATCGTTTGAGAATTATATTTATTGACAAAAACAAAGGGTTTCAGTTCTTTACAATTTTTCATTAATTCTACGAAATCATACCGAAAACGATGTGGATTTCGTGGGTGTAGACTGCTTTTTTCTTCAATCATTTCTTTCATTTTCTACTAATAAACCATGCCCAAGCAATCAACACAAATTGAATCGGTAAACGGATTAATGCCACTTCATGCTTGCCAATGGCTGGTTTTTCTCTGAATACGTCCCAAATATGTAAAGGTAAAAATGTCAACATCATTGCTAATATTCCTAAGGTTGCCCAACCCCTGAACATTGGAATAAAGACACCCACTCCACAAACGATTTCTAAAAGCCCGAACAAATAATTGATGAATTGATTTGGTAAGAAGTCTGGTATGAAAGGAGCGTACATTTCAGGTTTTATGAAGTGATTAACCCCCGCAAAAATCATAATTGCTCCGAAGAGAAATGTTAAAATTAATTTAAAAATCTTCATATTAATACTGGTTGAAATACTTGTGAGTTTTTTTACTATTTTTTTAAAAATGCTTTCTGTTTCTTGATTCGTAAATATACCTGTTTTGTTCGATTTAGAATGGTTTTATTGTTTTAAAATGGTAATTTTGTACTTATTTATCCAAATTATTAAAAATAAAGTTGAAATATCAAATAACAAACCATTGAAAGAATTCTTAGAAAATTACAAAAAAGATATTATTGCCACTTATCATTTAGCCCTTCCAATTATTGCTGGACAATTAGGGATTATGCTCATGGGTTTTGCCGATACTGTACAAGTTGGACGTATGGATAATGGTGCGGTTGAAGCCCTTGCAGCCTCCGCTGATGCCAATGGAATCCTGATTAATATTGCCATTATTGGCTACATCTGTCTACAAATCATTGCACCGATGGTCTCGAAAGCAAAGGCTGAAAATGATTTTTCTCAATGTTTTAGACTTTTGAAATCAAACATTATTGTGGCTTCAATCATGAGTGTTTTTTGTTGTATAACTGTATATTTTATTGGACAAAATTTAGAAATATTCGAGCAACCAATCGAAATAAAAACGCTTACACAAGAATATTTGTGGTTAATGACTCTTTCAACAATTCCCTCATTTTTCTTCACAGCCATGAAAAGTTTTACGGATGGCTTAGGGTACAGTAAGTTGGGTATGAAAGTGACGTTTTCTGCCTTAATCATGAACATCGTTTTGAACTATTGTTTTCTAAATGGCATTTGGTTTTTTCCAAATTGGGGGTTGAATGGTACGGGTATTGCCACCTTAATCTCAAGGATTTATATGGCACTAACGTTAACCTATTTTGTTTTCCGTACTCCAAATTTTAAGCTGTATCTTCAAGATAAAAAACCTTTTGAAAGTATTGGAAACATCGTTAAAAATATATTAAAAATAGGTGTTCCAAGTGGTTTACAGGGATTTTCGGAGATTGCCGCATTCTATGGAGCGGTCGTAATGATGGGTTGGATAAGTATCGAACACAAGGCGGCTCACCTTGTGGCAATTGGTTATGTTTCACTCACTTATATGGCAGCTACGGGCATTGCCGTTGCAGGTGGAATTCGAGTGGGTGCGGGTGTTGGAGAAAGAAGTAGAATTGCTATTTTCAAGGCTGGCACAACTGCCTTAGTATTGGGATTTATTTTCATGACTTTTTGTACTATTTTCCTATTAATTTTCAATGTTGAATTTGCCAGTTACGTAAAAGACGAACAAGTGATTATGCTGGCGGCAGAATTGATTATTTGGGGAGGATTTTTTCAGCTCTTTGATGGAATTCAAGCCGTTAGTTTGGGAATATTGAGAGGAATGCAGGACGTAAACGTTCCAACACTTATAACTATTTTTGCCTACTGGGGCGTTGGTTTACCGATGAGCTATATCCTTGGTTTTCAGTATGATATGAAACATATTGGCATTTGGATTGGCTTAACTTTGGCACTTTTTGCTTCAGCAAGTCTGTTGAGTTGGCGGTTTTACAACAAGGTAAAAAGGATTGAATTATGAGCCTTCAAAATATAGCTCTTCTAAAAAAGGACTATATTTTTCTTCGCCTTTAAACAAAACCTCCTCAAAACTTAACCATTGAATATCTTTGATTATTTGTTCTTTCATTTCAGGGTCGAAACCTTTTTTAACCACACCACTTTCAATTTTCACTGCATAATATAACTCAATTGCATGAAGTGGTGGCTTAATAAACTCCCTGATTTTCAGAAACTTACCAACAGAAATTACGGTATTTGTCTCTTCTAAAAATTCACGTTTCAAACAATCTTCAATTACTTCTCCAAACTGCAAACCTCCTCCTGGTGGCGACCAAAATTCGTTGCTTTCGTTCAGTCCTGAATGGTTGATTAAGAGAATTTTATCCTCTTGTACGCATATTCCACACACACGAACTCTGAGTTGGTTTCCGTATTGATTGATGATTTCTTTATTCATTTGTGATTTGGTGAGTTGTGAGATTATGTAGTTATGATTTAGTAAGTTGTGATTTCTTTACTGCGACTTTCAAAATTTTGAACACTTTTCCAATATATTGACATTGAAACATTGAAATTAAAAAGATTATCAATATGGGTTTTAAATCACAACTCGCTAAATTACAACTTTAATAACTAAACAAACTGCATATTGTGCAAATCAGCGTACCAACCATCTTTTTCCAGTAACTCCTCATGC
>JAYUIP010000529.1:0-5667 GCA_043765945.1 Arcicella sp. | reverse complement strand
CAATCTCAAACGTTAAGTTTTCAATAAAATAACTCCCTGCGGATGGGTCGATAACCTTATCAAAATAAGATTCTTCTTTCAAAATCGTTGAAATATTTCTGGAAATTCTTCTGCTAAATTCATCCGATTCTTGAAAGGTTTCATCATAAGTTCTAATACTTAAAGCATCACAACCACCAATAACAGCCGACATTGCCTCCGTAGTTGCTCTTAACATATTAGTATGTGGACTAATTGACGAATTATAAAAAGAGGAAGTAGTACAATGTATAGCAATTATTGGAATCTCTTTTTCATCTAAACCATATCCTTCTACTAATATTTTTCGCCAAAGAAATTTTAACGCCCTAATTTTTGCAATTTCTGCGAAGTAGTTTGTACCAACCGAAATTGAAAATTCTAATTTTTGGATAATAATAGGTAAACTAATGTTTTGTTGGGTCATTTTATCCAAAACCTCAATGGCAGAAGAGAGGGTAAATGCCAATTCCTGACCTATGTTTGCTCCTGAATTATGAAATATATTTCCATTAATTATCAGCATTTTGAAGTTAGTGAAATTTTGTACTATTCCAAGAATCTTACTCATTGTATCCCATTGAGTTTTATCGTAATTACCCGTTGAAAAATATCTTCCAAGTATATCATTATCTATTCCCCCTTTCCAATGATACGGAGCAATTATTTGTAACGCATTTACTAAATTTAAAGCGTTATTTTCGACTTTAAAAAAAAAGGGGGTATCAGAAATTTTGATATTTCTTAACAATTTGTTAATTTCAAATTCCAATTCAAACACGCCACTAAAATCAATCAAAAAAGATTCAGCCCCCGCCTCTAATACGCTGACAATCAATGAGTTAGTATCTTTTTCCGATTTGTATTTTATAATTTCCCTGTTACTCCAAGTTTTTGTAAACCTTTGATATTGAGATTGTTGCATTGATTTAATGGGTAATTCCGCCACTTCGTCAACGTTAAAATATGATTTTATTTGGATATTTTCGTCAATTATCCAAGTCAAGTTTTTGTCAAAACTTTCACCTTTCAAATCTTTAACTACTTGTTGTTTCCAATCATTATTGGTATGTGATATAAATTCCGAAAAGAGTTGATTTTTCATAAAAAAAATTAGGTAAATATTTAATTTTTCAAAGGTAATAAAAAAATAGATTTTAGACTTTTTTTGTTTTGTTATCCTTAAAAATTGCCCATTACGCTCTTACTATTGTATTATTCTAAGAAGTACCCAAAAAGTTGATTTTATGCTTCCTAAATTTTGAAAAAAATGGCATTTTTTGTCTAAAAACAACCGAAAAATACGCTACTTTTGTCCTCCTTTGGAAAATAAATATCTGTAAATCTCCCACTTTGTCGCCAATTAATTGATAACCAGATGTTTAAGACCGCTTACTTGTCCAGTGCCGCCATTTTAGAAAATACCATGTATCCTACCTACCAACCAGATGCAAGACAAATCTGGCTAAAATGTCTTGAAGTTATACATAGAGAAATAAATGAGCAAAGTTTTAAGACTTGGTTTGAACCAATTGTACCCCTAAAAGTTACGAACCAAACGCTCTCTATACAAGTGCCAAGCCAATTTTTTTACGAATGGTTAGAGGAGAATTATATCCATGTCCTTCGCAAAGCAATTGATCATGCACTTGGCAGAAATGGTATGTTAGAATATTCAATTATTGTGGACAAAGGCGACAAAAAAAATCCACCGATTGCTTACAGTATTCCAAATCAAAAACCCACAGTTCCAGTCCAAGCACAAAAACGACCTGAACCAACGGTTTACGAAAGTCCATTTCAGTTAAAAGATTTAGATTCGTTAGATTTAGATTCATACTTAAATCCTCATTATACATTTGATAATTTTGTTGAAGGAGATTGTAATCGTTTAGGTCGTTCGGCGGGTCTTGCGGTTGCTCAACGTCCTGGTGTAACTTCTTTCAACCCTTTAATGATTTATGGCAGCGTTGGATTAGGAAAAACCCATTTGATTCAAGCTATCGGCAATTATATCAAACATACACACACAAATAAATTTGTTTTATATGTAACATCCGAAAAGTTTTGTAACCAATTTATTAATGCCATAAAGAACAATACACTACAAGCATTTACTAATTTTTATATGCAAGTGGACGTTTTGATAATTGATGATGTTCAGTTTTTGGCAGGTAAAGAAAAAACACAAGAATCTTTTTTCCATATATTTAACCACCTTCATCAGTCTGGAAAACAAATAATTATGTCGTCTGACAGACCGCCGAGAGATTTGGCTGGAATGCAAGACAGATTACTTTCAAGATTCAAATGGGGATTAACCGCTGATGTACAACAGCCTGATTTTGAGACACGTATTGCAATTATTCAGAAGAAATTGCAAGCTGACGGTATCTATATTGAAGATAAAGTAATTGAGTATTTGGCTCATAGTATAGATACAAACGTACGTGAATTAGAAGGTGTTATTGTTTCATTAATGGCTCATGCTTCTTTTAGTAGTAAAGAAATTGACATGGATTTAGCCCGCTCTACTTTGAAAAATATAGTCATGGATTCAGAAAAAGAAGTTACGGTTGATTCAATTTTAGATGCCGTTACAAATCATTTTGAGGTAAATATGATTGATTTGAAGAGCAAAAGCCGTAAACGTGAAAATGTTTTCCCTCGACAAGTCGCTATGTATTTGATGAAAGAGTTCACTAATTTACCGCTTAAATCAATCGGCTATCATTTTGGGGGACGTGACCATAGTACTGTCATTCATGCAGTTCAGACCATTAGTGATATGTTGGAAACGGACAAAGATGTTGAGAAAACCATGCAGAAACTATATAAATATTTTAACCGTGTAAGGGTTAAAGCGTAAAAATACACACATTTAAAAATCACTAATTTTTAATCAATTTGGTAGTCCGTCTTTAACCTTTGGATTTTTACTGGTATTTTTTTAAAATTTACTTAGTTTAGATTTCACTTTTTAAAATTATCTGACTTATAATCTTTACTTAACCGTAAGGTTGATTCATTTTTTTGATTCAGTCTTACGGATTTTTTTTATCTTCGTGCATCTATTAAAAAAACACATATCTATGAAAAAAATTACACTCTCAATACTATTTTTCTGTTCTGTAAGTATTAATAAATCATTTGCCAAAAACGATATTAACCCAGTTCAACAAATTCAAATTGATGAAATTAATTGGACAATTGATAACCCGAAAGGAAAAATAAAAATTCGATTTGTTAGAAATGAAGATAAATCTGACACAATAAATAAGCCAAAAGGATTCTTTGGTAAACTTAAAGTTATAGTGAACATGATTATTAATGCCTCAGACAATCCACCATTCAGAGTAGAAATTATGAGAGAAAAAGAAAAGAAAAATTAATAAAAAAGCCCTTCCAGATTGTGTTGAAGGGCTTTTTTATTAATGCTATCTAATTTATTTCTTAACTACTTTTACTTCAATTCTACGATTCTTAGCTTTCCCTTCCTCGGTTGCATTACTTGCAATAGGGTTTGAAGCACCTCTTCCTGTAAAATCAATTCGTAAATCTTTTATTCCATTTGCCACTAATAAACTTTTTACTGCAAAAGCCCGTTTCAATGACAATTTGCGATTTTGAAGCGAGTCACCCGCATTGTCTGTGTAACCCGTAAGTTTCACTTGAACTCGTGGGTATGCGGACATAATTTTTGCCAAATCTTGGACCGTTTTATCCGAACCAGCTACTAAATTTGGCGTATTTGATTCAAAATTCAAATTATCAAAAGTAAATATTTGGTTGACTTTTGCAGAAGAATCTGTTAAATATTTGGCGAATTTATAATTGAAAGTTCCTTCTGCTAAATCCAATTTCTGACCATTTGGTAAATTCACACCCATTGTTCTATCCGCAGGAATCGCAACTTGTGCAACGGTAGAATCAACTTTTTGTATTAAAGTATCTTTTGGCAAATTAGTAGTGTCAATTTGGGCATTGGTTACTTGTTCTGATTGAGATGTGTCTGCTTCAGTGGTTGAATCGCCTCTTAACTGATTCCAATCGTAAGTTGCCGCAAAATACCCAAATCCACCCAAAACAGCTGCAATTAATAAAGTGGGCAATAACCACTTTGGCATTGAAAATCCCGAACCTTCATCTCCGTTATAATCTTTATCAGAATAAGTTACAGGGCGATTTTCAACGGTTTTCTTTGGCGTAATTGTTTGTGTTGTATTTGATTTTATGGTTCCTGTGGCGAATTGAACGGGTTTTATTTCTTCACTCATAAACGTTGCTAATCCTAAAACGTCAATCATTTTAGGTTGCAAATTTTCGGGAGTTTCGTCTAAAAGAATACTCCGTTGGTCTAAAATAACATTAGCTAAACCCGTTTTATCTAAGCCTTGTGAAGTTACTAATTTTCCTAATTTTCCAACAACCAAAGGAGCAACAACTGAAAGTAAGGCAGTTGCCGATGAATTTCTAACCCCTGCAAACTGAGAAATCATTGTTGCAATTGAACTCTTTTTATCAGGTAAAAGCATACTCACCACACTATTCCCTTTTTCGACAAATCCTGCGAAACTTTCTTTATTTTTTAATAAAAGGTCTAATTGCTCAACTATATTTCCATCATTATTAGTTTTTTTGACAACATTTAATAGCGTTGTTGCTCCAGCTTCGTTGGATGCCCTTTTCATTAAACCTCCAACAAAAGTTGGTACTAAACCTTCAAGAGCGATTTTTACTTTATCTTCTTTTTCTCCAAGTATATTGGCGGCTTTGTTGGCGACTTCACCTACTAATAATTCTCTTAATTCTTCAAATAAATTCATGTTCAATTTTTGTTAACGGATTACGCTGCAAAATTACAATCAATTCCTTTAATATCGTTCAATAAATTAGTTTCAATAAAAATCGTTGGTTAAATTTCTTACAAAAAGGCAATATTCTGTTCACCAGACACTAATTTTGTGATGTATTTCTGCGTATAACAGATTTGATAAACATGAAAAAAATATTATTTATTGACCGTGACGGTACAATTATTGTTGAACCGCCTACCGATTTTCAAGTTGATTCGCTCGAAAAATTATCCTTCCTCCCAAAAGCAATTTCTAATCTTCGTAAAATTGCGGAAGAATCAGACTATGAATTAGTTATGGTCACAAATCAGGATGGTTTAGGAACTGATTCTTTTCCAGAAAATACCTTTTGGTTGCCTCAAAACAAGATGATGGAAATTTTGGAAGGTGAAAATATTCACTTTACAGACATTCACATCGACCGTACTTTTGAACATGAAAATGCCCCAACCCGTAAACCCAAAACGGGAATGTTGGAAAAATATTTTGATGAATCGGAATATGACTTAAAAAACTCTTTCGTGTTGGGTGATAGATTGACTGATGTCCAATTAGCCATAAATTTAGGTGCGAAGGCAATTTATTTAGGTGAAAAGCCCTTTGAAAATGACGAGCAAGCGATTGCAACTACCCTAATATCAAATGATTGGGATGAAATTTATCAATTTATTCGATTACCAGAACGTAAAGTAACGGTTGAAAGAATTACGAAAGAAACCAAGATTTGGGTAGAGTTGAATTTAGACGGAAAAGGAAGGTCTAATATTGAAACTGGTTTAGGATTTTTCGATCA
>JAYUIP010000528.1:0-1958 GCA_043765945.1 Arcicella sp. | reverse complement strand
CTCCTGTCCTTTAAATAACTTCACGATATTCTTGCGATGCGTTATTACAATCATGCCAAAAAGTAAAAATCCGAAGATGATTACCAACGTATTTTCAGGTCCAAAAGCCTTTAACAATAATAAAACTGGGAAAGACAAAGAGGCGATAATTGCTCCCAACGAAACGTAATGAAATGAAATAAATACCAAAAAGAAAATTACCATACAAACCAATGCCGCTTCTGGATGAACGGACATTACCATTCCTAAAAGTGCCGCTACGCCTTTTCCACCTTTGAAATTAGAAAATACTGGAAAAATATGCCCAAAAACTGCCACAAAGCCGAAGAGTAATTTCAAGTTCTGACAGTCTGCCCAATCAATGATGTGTGCATAATACAACATCAAAGCAATTGACGTAGCAATCCAACCTTTTATGGCATCAATCAACAAAACGACTGTTCCTGCCCGTTTGCCCAAAACCCTGAATGTGTTGGTTGCACCTGCATTTCCACTTCCGTGTTTACGAACATCAACGCCAAAGTAAGCCTCTCCGTACCAAATGGCAGTTGGGATTGAACCAAGCAAATATGCTGCAATTGTGCAGGCAATTATTAAAACTATTAGTGACATTGGGTAGGGAATAATTTACTAATTTAGAAATAAATAGCTAAGGTTTTAAGTCCTCTTAAACAAAAGTAGATAAACCTTTTTTCAAAACAAGCGGTGGTTGAAAAGTTCTTTAAAATGTCCAAAAATGCTCTTTTAAATGTTTAATTTTACCCAAAATTCTACCTCTAAGATGAAAGAAATCTGACTCAAATATTATTTTGGCAAGAAATTCGTTAAGGTAAAGTTAAATAAATCATAATTTCTCTTTTTAGAATTTCAACCATGAAAACAATCTTAGCACTACTACTTTCTGTTACACTCTTTACCACCAAAGCCTCTATTGAAACTTCAATACTTAATGGAGCTTGGCAAAGTAAGGATGCTTCTGGCAATATAATTACGATGATTTGTTCGGATAAATATTTGATGTTTGCCGTGTATGATTTATCACAAAAAAATTATGTGAAATCAGGCGGTGGAACTTATCAATTATCAGTTGTTTCGGGCAAAAATATTATTTCTTATAAACGTGATTTCAATACCGAAGATTCTACGGTGGTTGGTCTGACGGTTGCTAATTTTTACACGGTCAATAAAAACGAATTATCCCTTTCGGAAGGTCCATTAGCTGGGAATTGGAAGCGAGTTGACGAATCAAAATCGCCCAAAACCATGAACGCTGTTTGGAGGATTGGAGCCAGAGAAGGTGCTGATTTCAAGATGCAAACGATTCTCAAAGGTTCAAGAAAAACGCTCAGAATACTTTCTGGAAGTCGTTTTCAATGGGCAGCATTCAATACTGACACGCACCAATTCTTTGGAACGGGTGGAGGAACTTATACCGTAAAAGATGGAAAATATACCGAAAATATTGAATTTTTCTCTCGTGATAATAAACGTGTTGGAGCATCATTAACTTTCGACTGCGTGGTAAATGGAAAGGATTGGACTCATGCAGGACAAAGTTCAACTGGTACACGAGTACATGAGATTTGGCAAAAAGAGGAATAATTTTTCAATAATTTTACAGATAAAAATACTACTATTTTGCCGTGAATTTAAACCATAAATTCATGGCAAAATATTTCAAATAATATTACCACTTTTATCTCTTCACACACATTTTTAAGCATTTCGTCCTCAATAATTGCCTTCTTGCAGACTAATATACTTTGATTTCCACAAAAGTTTAGACCTTTGTGGTGCTTTTTGCGTATATTTAAAATTAAATAATCAACCTAATTTATCGTCAAAATCCATTAAAATTCTTAAAATAATAGGGGTAGAACGATGATAAATTGTCTAATAAAAGTGTCCAAATTGGAAAATTTATCGAAAAGAATTAATTTTGATGAAGTAATACCACA
>JAYUIP010000527.1:0-5682 GCA_043765945.1 Arcicella sp. | reverse complement strand
AATAAAATCAACGTCTTCTAACGAACCAATAGCCGCAATTGCACCCATTGCTTCAATCTCTTTTTGCTTTTCGGGATTACTACTTATAACCGTTACAGTATGCTCTTTCTGTAGTAATTCCTGTGCTAAAGGCTTACCAATGTGTCCTAATGAACCTGTGATTGTAATTTTCATTTTTCTGTTTTTTATTCTTGTGAAATCGTTATGCAAAATTCCGTAAGAACATAGAAACGGTTGTAGCCAAATATACTTTTGTTGTAGCCGAATGTAAGGTTGAGTTTTAAGGTGTTAGGAATTTGAGGTCTCACTAAACATTTCCAACATACTTGTCAAGTTGTTTCAGTAGAATACGAAAAGAAATTAGCGTATGTAGGTAGTGGCTCTCAAGGTAAATATTTAGCTGACTGAGTATAAAAATTATCGAATTGGATTTGTAATGAAGTCAAGAGTAATAATTACCAAAACTCTTTTATATTAATTTTCAAAGGGTGAGTTGTCGAAAGAATCTTTACATAATTATCTTCAATCGAAGGCTCTCAAAATTTTATGAAAATATATTCAAAATACTGAAAGTATAATAGATTTATTCCAAGATTAAATTGACGCTCAAAAGAATTAAATTATATTTTGAACTGGCTTTCAAAGTTATTAAAATTAAATAAATTTGAACTACAAAAGCCATCGTTGTTTGCTTAAAACACAAAATTTAAGTTAACCTTTTAGGTTAGCAACGCCTAAAAATATAACTTTAAATTTTGTGTTTTAAGGCACAAATTAATAAACTCGGAATTTTGGTGAATCAACATAAATCAAAAGATGGCAAAATATCCTGATAACAATGACTTTCAACTTTGGCAACAGTTAAAAAATGGGAGCGAACTGGCTTTGGGAAAATTGATTAAAAAATATTTTAATCTGCTTCAAAATTACGGGTATAAGTTTAGTAAGGAGGAAGATTTTGTGAAAGATTGCGTGCAAGAAGTTTTTATTGAAATTTGGAATCGCCAACTAACAATCAGCCAACCAGAAAGTGTGCGGGCTTATTTATTTTCGTGTATTCGTAAAAAAGTTTTACGAGAGAGTTTTAGGCAAAAGATTATAAAAAGTGACGAAATTAATGATATAGAAAATGACATGAACTTCGTTGATTTTTCACCCGAATTGGCTTTGATTGAACAAGAAAATATAAATGAAATGACACAGAAGGTAGCAAATTTGCTTAATAAATTGCCAAAACGCCAAAGAGAAGCGATTTATCTGCGTTTTTACCAAAACCTTGAACGAGATGAAATAGCCGAAGTTATGAACGTCAATTCGCAATCAGTTTCAAATCTTTTGCAAGTAGCTTTTAAGACTTTTCGTGAAAATTGGACTGAACTTTTGCTGGTGATTTTGTTTCAATCAAATTTATTATTCAAATAAGATTAAGAAAAACAGTATTTCAAGGTTACACTTGGCATCTTCCACATATAAATACCATACAATGGAATTGAATTACCGTACATTTAATTTTGAGGATTTTGCTCATGACGAAAGTTTTCGTCAATGGGTGCTGAACCATAATGCCGAAAATGCAATTTTTTGGGAAAATTGGATAGCTAAAAACCCTGATTGTATCGGTAAAATCACTTTGGCAAAGTCATTTTTATATGCCCTTGAAGAAAAAGATACAGCGTTGGGTGTTGATGAATTAGAAAAAATTACAGAAAAAATTGTAGAAGATATTGAAATAAAACCGATTTGGCAGAGTCGGATTTTCCGAATGGCAGCTTCAATTTTGATTGTTTTTAGCCTTGGTTTTCTAATTTTCAACTATTATGTTCAACCAAAAGATGAAAAATTTGCAATATTTGAAAAAATTAGTCCCGCTTTGACTACTAATTTTTTCGAGAAAGAAAATAAAGAAAATTTGCCCCAACAAATTTCGCTTGAAGATGGGAGTATTGTTACACTTTACCCAAAAAGCAAATTGCGATATCCAAAAAAGTTTTCCGCTCAACTCCGTGAAGTCTATTTAGATGGACAAGCGTTTTTCAAAATCACTAAAAATTCCAAACGACCCTTTTGGGTTTATACCGATTATATCTCTACGCAGGTTTTAGGCACGAGTTTTATGGTGAAGGCTTTTGATGATTCAAAAAGTGTAAAGGTAGAAGTTGTTTCGGGGAAAGTGTCGGTTTACAGGCGGGAAGACTTACAAAAGGCACAACAAGAGCGACATAACGAATTGGCAGGCTTGATTTTGACTGCAAATCAGGAAGTTTCATTCATAAAAAATGAAGAAAGGTTGATAAAATCAATTATTGAAAAGCCAGAAATTTTGATTCCTGTTCAAGTTGAGGAATTCAAATTCGATGAAACGCCCATCGTAAAAGTTTTTACCCTACTCGAAAAAACTTACGGCATCAGCGTAATCTTTGATGCCAAAAACATGGAAGGTTGCTTTCTGACAGCAACGCTTTCTGATGAATCGCTTTACGAAAAATTAGATTTGATTTGCAGAATAACTCATTCAACCTACGAGATTGTTGATGCTCAAATCGTCATTCATAGTAGAGGCTGCCCATAAAAGCTTTGACAAAACTTACTAAAAATACGTTTACAGTACCCTAACCAAACGTTTTTGTATTATTTCAAAAAAAAGTTTAAATAAAACAAGTATATCGCTACACGTGTTGCCATCCATTAGTTAAACCCTAAAACTATGGATAGTTGCTTAGTATTCGCTCACAAATCAAAAATTTCTTTAACTTTTAGTGAAAATTCCACAAGAATTTTTAGTGGATGAACTGTTGCCTTTTCAAATTGAATAGTTTTAAAAAATCTATTTATTCCTTTAAAAATCTGAAATTTCATACTAAACGAAAAACCAATGAATTATTCTTTACAACCAAAATCACTACGGAAACTTATGAAAGTTTTATTTGTGCATTTGCTGTTAAGCATGGTATGTCTTGGAATTTCTTATGCCAACTCTGCAAGTGGGCAAGAAATCCTTGAACAACGGATTACTGTAAAAACCACCAATGATAATTTGAAATCTACGCTCAATATCATTGAAAGGAATACGAATGTGCGGTTTGTATATAATCCCAAAGAAATAAAAATTGGGCAAAAAATATCTTTTGAAGCTAAAAACGAAATGTTAAAAGACGTTTTACAGAAGATTTTGAAGCCTTTACAGATTTCTTACGAAGTGAGAGGCAAACAGATTTTACTTTTCAAGAATTTGGTTGGAATAAATACTGAACCACAAATCACACTTCCAAGCATAGAAATTGAAAAAATTGAGCAATTAATTACGGGAAAAATTTCTGATGAAAACGGTTTGCCTTTGCCTGGCGTAAACGTAACAATAAAAGGCACAAAAAAAGGCACATCAACCGATTCCGAGGGGAAATTTAAGTTAAACGTTCCCAATACCGAAACGATTTTAATAATGAGTTTCATTGGGTATTTGTCGCAGGAAGTTGCCATTGCAAATCGCTCAAATATTGAAATAAGTTTATTGCCCGATACCAAAGCCTTGGATGAAATTGTGGTTATTGGCTACGGTGAGCAAAAAAAGAGTGATTTAACGGGGGCTGTTACCTCAATTCAATCGAGAGAAATTATCAGAGCCAATCCTACGCTTGCTGCAAAAGCACTCCAAGGGCAAGCGGCTGGCGTAACGGTTACTAAATCCGATAATCGACCAGGAAGTACATATAACATTACAATTAGGGGCGAAAATACCATTAATAATTCAACCGCACCCTTGGTTGTGATTGATGGTTTGATGGGCGGTGACATCAACAACTTAAATCCAAACGATATTCAATCAATGGACATTTTGAAGGATGCTTCATCAACAGCAATTTATGGTTCAAGAGGGGCTAATGGCGTGATTATTATTACTACAAAAAAGGGAATTTCGGGAAAACCAAGAATTAGTTATGATGCTTATGTGGGTATTAAAACGCCCTCACACGTGCCAAAATTGATGGATAGCCAACAGTTTTATAAGACAACTTATACCGATAGGATTTTGGAAGGGGTAGTAGGAAATACTTTCACGGCGGCAGAATTAGATAATATAAATAATGGTCGCACTACTGATTGGGTAGGTTTGATTACTGGAAACGGTGTGCAGATGAGTCAAAATTTAAGTATTTCGGGCGGAAGTGAGAAAACAACTTACCGTTTTGCGGGTGGTTATTTGAATGAAGATGGAAATGTGCTGAATACTAATTTTAAAAGATATAATCTAAATGCAGGTATTGACAGTAAATTAAGCGACCATTTTAAAGTTGGTTTTACTTCCTATTTAACCTACTCTGACCAAAATTTAGGCTCACAAGAATCATTGCGGGGAGCATACCGAGCCAGACCAACAGGAGTTGCGTATTATAAAGATTTGGCAAACCCAACTGAAAACCAAGACCTAAATGTAAATGGTCTGGCGTTTTGGATGGGAATCAATGACAAGCAAGTGCCAAATCCGCTTGCAGATACTGACCCTGTGCAATCTAAGCTACAAACAACAATTGCCAACGTTATGAGTAATGCGTATGTTGAATATTCGCCAATTAAGGGTTTAAGTTTTCGCTCTTCGCTCTCTGCAACTTACGGTTCAGCAAGATTAGGCGATTGGAGGGGGCAATGGACTAAATCGCAAATTGGAGCAAAACCAAGAACACAATTTGACAACAGAACTGTGGGCAGTTACACACTCGACAATATTCTTACTTATAATTTGGATTTGGGAAAGCATAAACTCAACTTGACTGGTTTGCAAAGTGCATTTTATCAGAGAAACGAAAACTATGTAATTGCGGCGAAAGACCTGCCTTACGATTCTGATTGGTATGCTATCCAGACTGGTATAATTACAGGCATTGGCAGTAACCTTGTTGAACGCTCACTTTCGTCATTTATGGGTAGAATAAATTATGCTTACCAAGACAAATATTTGATTACAGTTACGGGTCGGTCAGACGGGGCATCACAATTGGCGGAAGGAAATAAATGGGCGTTTTTCCCTTCGGTTGCTGTGGCTTGGAGAATGAGCAACGAGCCGTTTATCGAAAAAATAAAACTTTTCTCAAACTTAAAACTAAGGCTAAGTTATGGCGAAGTAGGAAACTCAACCGTGAATCCTTACAGCACACAAGCTGGTTTATTGAATACGGGCTACGATTTTGATGGAATAGCCGCTAACGGTTTTGCCCCCCTTAATTTAGGAAATAAAGATTTAAGATGGGAACGAAGCAAAGAAGTTAATGTTGGAATTGATTTCGGATTTTTCAGAAACCGTATTTCTGGCTCCGTAGAATTATATAATAGAAAAACGGTTGATTTGATTTTAAACCAAAAAATTCCAACGTCATCTGGTTTTTCGCAAGTTGTTGCCAACGTTGGTCAGATTGAAAATAAGGGCGTTGAGATTTTGTTAAATACGGTCAATGTTACCACGTCAAATTTTACGTGGAATACCTCCATTACTTTTACCAAAAACAACAACCAGATTTTGGCTTTGTATGGCGATGGGCAAACGGTTGATAAAGGGAATAGGCTTTTTGTAGGCTATCCACTTAAACCTAATTTTGACTATCAATTTGCTGGTATTTGGCAAACAAGTGAGAAAGATGCCGCTACCAAGTATAAACAAGTGCCAGGTTCAGTAAAAGTTATTGACCAAAA
>JAYUIP010000526.1:0-5685 GCA_043765945.1 Arcicella sp. | reverse complement strand
GCAATAATTTCTCGAAGATTTTTTAATTCATTTTTCAAAGAAATTTTACCTTTGTATAAGTCTAATCTCTCTTCAATTTCTTTAATTTCTTTACTTTTTTGAGTAATTTCATTAACCCATTTTTGTTCTATCTCGTCATTTACTAATTTGTCCGTAATCCTATTTTTTTGTTGCCTTTTTTCGCTTAATAACCCACCTTTTTCCTTGAAAATTTGATACGCTTTTTGCCCTAATTGTCGATAAATTTGCATACCCGTAATATCCTCCAACAACTTCCCTCTTTCATCCTTTCCAGACTTCAAAAACTTGGAAAATTCCCCCTGCGAGAGCAAAATAGACTTTACAAACTGGTCATAACTCAACCCAATAAATCGTTGATTTCGTTCGGGTACTTCGGTTTTTTTATCAGTAATTATTGCTCCAGAAACCTTCTCAATGATCTCCATTCCATAGTCGTTGAGATTATTATTTCTATTAATATTTATCCACCATTTTGAAATGTAAGTTGCTGATTTTGAGACATATTCAACTTCAACGCAACATTCTTTCTCACCCCGAGTCAGGATAGAACCACCCGCTCCAACAAGGTCTTTTGAGATTTTTTTATCGAACCTTGGCACTCGATTATACAATGCCAATGTGATTGCATCTAACAGCGTTGATTTACCCGCACCCGTAGGTCCAACAATAGCAAAAAGACCTGCTCCTGTCAATGGGTTCAGCGTAAAATCAATCGTGTGCTCTCCCTTAAAAGAGTTAATATTTTTGAGGTATATTTTATTAATTTTCATTTGTTTCTGGGCGGTAAGTGATAATGATTGTGAACGTTTTAGTTTTCCTCTTTCACTATCTGTAATAATTCAGTAAAAGCCTCCATCAATAAAACCCGATGCTCTTCCGATAAACCATTCTCTTTTTCTAAACGCTTCACCAATATTTCTGTTTCAGTAATATCGTCAATATTTTGCCCTTCATGAAATAAGTCATCGGTGCTACTCACTTCATTGATAAATCGTATTCTATGCTTTAAAATGCAAGCACGTTCATCGTCAAATACTAAAATAATTTCATTTAATTCTCTGATTAACAATGGATTATATAGTTCTTCAATCACTTCAACTTCCAAAAATGCTCTTAACGCAGAGTCATGCAAAAAATCAGCTAAATGACTTTTTACCCTGATAAAATCACCCGATATTTTTTTAAGAACTCTAAATTTTGGTACTGAAATCTCTTCAATTTTCTGAATTTTTCCTGTTGAAATTTCTAATTCAATAACAATTTTTAAATCTTTTATTTCACTAAAACTCAAAGCAATCGGCGAACCTGAATAACGAATATGCTCTTTGCCTCCCACTCGTTGCGGACGATGAATATGCCCAAGTGCCACATAATCAAATACTTCCGAAAAATCAGATTCTTTAAAAGCCGCCAAATTTCCAATTTGAATTTCTCTTTCAGATTCAGACGTAATTGAACCTTGGGCGTATAAATGTCCCATAGCAATGATGGGCATTTCTGCATGATTTTCACGACAGTAGGAAGCCAAAATATCATAGTGATTTTTAATACCATTTCTTACTGCCTCCACCCGTCCATTCACCCCTTCCATCTCAATTGCTTGCCTGATATCCATGTCTCTTAAATAAGGAACCGCACAAATAATTACTTCACCTAAATCAATTACTTCGTCTTCAATATTTGCAGTTGCACCTCCAACCACAACCACATCTAATAATGACAAAATATCCTTTGGTGCATTTAACATTGAAGCAGAATCATGGTTGCCGCCCGTAATAATAATCTTACATTTTTGTTCAATCATCTGACGCAAAAACCAATAATACAAAGCTCTTGCCTCAGTAGGTGGATTAGAAAGGTCAAACACATCCCCAGCAATCAATAAAACATCAATTTTACGTTCTTTTATCGTATTAATGAGCCATTCAAAAAAGAGTTGATGTTCTTCAATGAGGTCTTGTTTATGAAGGCGTTTACCCAAATGCCAATCGGCAGTATGTAGGATTTTCATGGTTATGTGGAAAAATTTAAGTATGCAAATTACTGAAATATTGTGGGTTATTGATGAATATCTCACAAACAAAAAAGCGGTCTGTAAATCAAAAGATTCACAAACCGCTTTAATATTTTATTCAACTCAACCTAAACCAAAGCAATTCTTTTAAAAGAACTAATCGTTAACCCTTTCTGCGTTTGCTCTAATAATTGTTTGATATTAATTGAACCGTCTTTCACAAATTGCTGATTCAATAAAGTAGATTCTTTATAGAATTTCTCTAATCTACCCGCCGCAATTTTATCCAACATTGCTTCTGGTTTTCCCTCTTGACGAGCTTGGTCACGACCAATTTCAATTTCACGCTCAATCGTTACAGAATCAACATCACCTTTATCCAAAGCAACTGGCTTCATTGCTGTAATTTGCATCGCAATATCTCTACCAACTTCTTGAACGTCAAAGCCTTGTGTATTTGTGAATGCCACTAAAACACCAATTTTATTGTTTGAATGAATGTATGAAACCACTTTTTCAGCCGTTACATTCTCATAACCCGCCACATTGATTTTCTCGCCAATTTTACCCGTTAATTCAATAATTGCTTCTTGTGCAACACGTCCATCACCCAAAGTAGAGGCCAATAAAGCATCTTTGTCAGCCACATTATTTGCCACAGCCGAAGCCAATAAAGCATTTGCCAAATTAGAAAAGTCAGCAACCTTTGAAACTGGATCAGTTTCGCAAGCCAAAGCCACTAACTTACCATTTGTTCCGTCAGCACTGATAGCAATTAACACAGTTCCTTCGTTTGTTTCGTTATCTGCACGTTTTGCCGCTACTTTCTGACCAGCTTTACGGAGAATATCAATAGCGGCTTCAAAATCACCGCCTGCTTCGGTAAGGGCTTTTTTACAGTCCATCATGCCCGAACCAGTCATTTGTCTTAATTTATTAACGTCTGCTGCTGAAATAGCCATTGTCTTGTTAATTTGATTTTTTTGAAAATTTATTTAGTTTCGATTTTCGGTTTAGGCGGCGTTCCGCTTTGATGTCCGATTATCGTGAAAATGTAATATCAATTACTTTAATTAATTGAAACTACATTTTAATCAAATAGCCCACAGAAAACTATGGGCTATTTTGATAAGTATTCTTAGATTACTAATGATCAAGTTATAGCTTTTCAATTTTCCAAAAATCGAAAATCTAATATTAATTAGTCTTCTTTCTCGTATTTAGCCACAACCTTAGCTGCTTCTTTTTCTGCTTCCATGTCCACTAAACGCTTAGCTTCTTCTTCCTCAGCCATGCGAGCATCATCTTTATCTTGCTTGCGTTCCATTAAACCTTCTTCGATTGCCTTGCCAATTGCCAAAGTAATTAAGGCGATTGATTTATAAGCATCATCATTAGCAGGAATTGGGAAATCAACTAAATCAGGGTTTGAATTAGTATCACACATGGCAAAAACTGGAATGTCCAAACGTTGTGCTTCTGCTACTGCAATATGCTCACGTTTAACATCTACTACGAAAAGAGCCGCAGGAAGACGAGTTAATTCGGTGATACCACCCAATACTCTTTCCATTTTCTCTCTATCACGAGACATCATCAAACGCTCACGTTTTGCCAGGGCTTTCACCGTTGCTTCGTCTTTCAACAATCGGTCAATCGTACCCATCTTCTTGATAGACTTTCTAACCGTTTGAAAGTTAGTGAGCATACCACCCAACCAACGGTCAGTCACGTAAGGCATTTTTAAACGACGAGCTTCTTCTGAAACAATTTCTTGAGCCTGTTTCTTCGTAGCCACAAACATTACTTTGCGACCTGAACGAACAATGCCTTTGATAGCATTACAAGCCTCATCTAAACAACCTAATGTTTTGTTCAAATCAAGAATGTGAATACCGTTTTTTTCCATGAAAATAAACGGGGACATTCTTGGATCCCACTTGCGGGTTAAGTGTCCAAAATGAACACCAGCATCTAATAATTCTTTGTATTCTAATTGTGCCATTTGTTGTGTTAGGGTTTAGGGGTTGAGTGTTAGGGACTAGCAGTACAACTAAAACCTAAAATATTATTACCTAAAACCTTAAAGGATTAAAATGAAAATGAAAAAATATTGGCAAGACACCGGTCACTGTAAGTCTTGCCAGTCTATAATATGAAGAATTCAGAAACAGATATAACAAATGAAAGGAAACCTAATCCCTAACATCCAACATCTAATCCCCAAAATACTATCTTTTCGAGAATTGGAATTTCTTACGAGCTTTTTTCTGACCTGGCTTCTTACGCTCAACCATACGAGGGTCACGAGTAAGAAATCCTTCTTTTTTCAAAGCTGGACGACGCTCAATGTCAATTTCTTGTAAAGCACGTGAAATAGCCAAACGAAGTGCTTCCGCTTGACCTTTGATTCCGCCACCACCCATGTTTACTTTAACATCATAAGTCCCTTCGGTCTTTGTTAAAGCAAATGGTTGATTAACGATAATTCTTAGGATTTCAGATGGAAAATAGTTTTCCAACGTCCGACCATTTATCAAATATTCGCCTTTGCCAGGAGTCATGTAAAGACGGGCAACGGCGGTTTTTCTTCTTCCTAATGTATTGGTTACTTCTGCCATTTTATATTTATGGAAAACGGTAAATGGTGAATGGTAAACGGAAATGGGAATTTTAAAACCCTTAACCTTTGACCTTCAACCTTTAACCGAAATAATTAAAATTTGATTTCAGTTGGTTGTTGTGCTGTGTGAGGATGTTCCGAACCTGCATATACATAAAGATTAGTATACAACTTGGCTCCCAAACGATTTTTTGGTAACATACCTTTCACAGCAGATTCCATAATTCCTCTCGGATTTTTAGCCAATACTTCTCTTGGCGTAGCAAAACGCTGACCACCAGGATAGCCCGTATGACGGATGTAAACCTTATTGTTCATTTTCTTGCCAGTAAAACGAATCTTCTCAGCATTAATAACAATAACATTATCACCACAATCCACGTGCGGTGTGTATGAAGCCTTGTGCTTACCACGCAAAATCATTGCGATATGAGAACCTAAACGACCTACAATTTGATTTTCTGCATCAACAACAACCCATGCTTTTTCAACAGAAGCAGCGTTTGAAGAGATGGTTTTGTAACTTAAAGTATCCACTTTATGATTGGTTAAAAGTCCAATAATATTTTCTCAGAGAAAGCACCTCTGCCAAGAGGCGTTATAAAATTATATCTACGTTGGACTTTTATTAAAATTCGTAAATGTTTTTTTTATACATCAGACGTTGGAACGACACTGATTTTCAATGATTTGTCCTTTATTTCTGTCCGAACGGGCATCCAGTTTAAATTTGGGAACGCAAAATTAGTGAATGTTTTGAGTATATGCAAAGAGATTCAAAAAAGAATTGTAGATTTTTATCATATTAGAGAAGTGAGTTTAATTAAGTTGATAACAGTAAACGATATTCAGCATAAGCCAATTGAACAGGTTAAGCCTTTACTACTGATTGAATCATTGTTGCCTTAAAAAATATCATTTGATAAATAATGACAATTTTCTTTTGAAAAAACAAATGGTTTACTTTACTTTACATACTAATACATGAACATCCTAAGTAGATAAAACAATTTTAAGAAATTGGTTG
>JAYUIP010000525.1:0-16986 GCA_043765945.1 Arcicella sp. | reverse complement strand
ATACTGACTTTACTATCGTAAATTTAGATATTTCCACAATTCAAGAAGGACAAGTTTTAATTAAAATTCAATACATTTCACTTGATCCAGCTATTCGTGGATGGATGAATGCTGGCACAACTTATATGTCTGGCGTATCAATTGGTGGAGTAATGCGAGCGTTTTCAGCGGGTCAAATCATCGAATCTAAACATTCAGAATTTCAAGTGGGGCAATATGTAGAAGGGCTTTTGGGAGCAACTTCTTTTGCAGTTTCGGATGGTAAAGGCTTGAAAATTTTAGATTTATCCATTGGTTCAATTCCACAGCATTTGGGAATTTTAGGAATGCCAGGAATGACCGCTTATTTTGGACTATTAGAACGTGGACAACCGAAAGCTGGTGAAACCGTTTTCGTTTCAGGGGCGGCGGGCGTTGTGGGTTCAACGGTTGGACAGATTGCTAAAATTAAAGGTTGTAAAGTGGTTGGTTCAGCGGGAGGTAAAGAAAAATGTGATTATTTATTAGCAAATGGTTTTGATATTATTGTGGATTATAAATCTCAAAATATTGACGAGGAATTAAAAAAACATTGTCCAGAAGGAATAAGCGTATATTTTGATAATGTTGGAGGTGAAACGTTGGATGCAGCTTTGTTAAATTTAGCGAAAGGGGCAAGGGTGGTAATTTGCGGAGCAATGTCGCAATATAATGATATGCAAAATGTTTCAGGACCGAAAAATTACATGAAATTGGTGGTGGCAAGAGGGGAAATGAAGGGCATTATTGTGTTTGATTTCCTTGACCGTTATGCGGAAGCCATTGCAGATATTTTAACTTGGTTGTCAGAAGGAAAAATTACTTCAAAAGAACATATTATTGAGGGAATAGAGAACTTTCCAATGGCTTTAAGAATGCTTTTTGATGGGAAGAATTTTGGGAAGTTATTGGTGAAGATTTAAGTACAACAGGTTTCTGACCTGTTGCAATAAACGAACAGGTTGGAAACCTATTCTACTCAAAAGACAAACATGAAAAAAATATTATTAATCCTAATACTCATTGCAACAAACATATTCGCTCAACTCCCAGAAACTGGAATTAGTGGTGTTTATGAAGTTATGGTTGGTACAAAAACGTCCCAAACCATGGTAAAATATTTTGGGGAATATGGTTTCACTGTTAAAGATTCATCGCAATTAACTGAAAATCAAGCGTTTGAAATTTATGGCGTTAAGTCGGCTTTGAAATCTTTTCGTTTACAAAATGGGACAATTGATTCTCACGGTTTGCTCAGATTATTAGTTTGGGAAAAGCCTTTGGGTGATGGCGTAGGTTTTAATATTCCAGAAACGGTTGGGTCAAGAATGGCAGTAATGCTGACGAAGGATATTATCAGATTAGTTGATATTTATAAATTAGAACGTCAGAACGGCAAACAGTGGCTTCCGATTGAACCAATTTTTGATGACCCACTTCATGTAAAAGACGGACAAAAGGTAGATTTTTTCAATCGTCCAGTGGGCGTAAGAGAGACCGCCGTTTATGGTGATTGGTTTACGCACGTTTTCTTTCAGCGTTATGGTTACGAGATTCCAGGTTATGGAACGATTAATCCAAAAGCGAATTTGCAAACTTCTGAATTTACGCACCATGATTTTTTCATCAAAGGAGATATGGAAACCGTGACAAAGTATTATGCGGAGGCGTTGGGATTGAAACCTGAAAAACCCGTTGAAATTGATGGAGATTGGTTAAAGGGACCGAAACAAGTTTTTCAAATGCCCGAAGGTTATTCTCATTATTATAGAGGTTACGTTTCGCCCAATAATATTTGCGGAAAATTAAAGTTTTTTGTAACCCGTGGCGTTAAACCAGATTTATCAGAACATCAAAGAGTTGGTGAAATGGGCATTACTTTACATTCTCTTTACACGCCAAAACTGCAAATGGTGCATGATTTAATAAAAAAGCAAGGAATTGTTCCAACTAAGATACTGAAAAATGAGTTTAATGAACAGTGTTTTACTTTTAAAGGAACGGATGGCGTAAGTTGGCAGATTATTGAGAAAACGGAGACTCAAAATAAGCCAGTTACCAAAATAGAATTCAAATTTTTAAATAATTAATTGTGTAACCAGATATTTTCAGAGGTTATATAGAACCCATAAACATGATATTTTTACAGACACAAACAGCCCCGCAATTGTCAAAATTTACAGAATCGTTGTTCTCTATTGGCTTCTTAGTTTTGCTTTTAGCTGCCTTATATTTTGCTTTCAAATTCTTCAATAAAAATCACAAATAATTTATCTTAACATGAAATTAAAACTTTTACTAACCCTCTCACTATCAGCTTGTTTATTTAGTTTACAAGCACAAAAAAAAGCTAAGAAATCTGATACTTCGACAGTTGTTTCGATGCCTGATTTAGATATACATACGCCCGAAGGAGCCTTAAAAGCCAACCGTAAAATTCAAGCGAGTTTAAAAGATGGTGAAAATTGTTGGTATTATTGGGAAGGAAATGTTTTCAGTAGAGTTCCTGGCGAAAAGGACAGATTACTTTTTACTTATATTGCTATGAATGTCCGTAATACCAAAACAGTTATTGATTCGGTAAAAGGTTATGGTTACCGTCAGGTAACAAAAGAAAATCTTTTATATATGGATCCAAAAACGAAGCAAGTTTTGAAAACTTGGCAGAATCCATTTACGGGAAAAGAAGTTGAAGTTTTGCACATTGCCAATGACCCAGTAAATCAACCCGCTATTTTTGCAAATACGCCTGGACGTGAATACAAATTTGGTGCGAGAGTTAACGATGGATATTTCTACCAGTTATTTGAAGTTCCATTATTTTATACGAATCCATTAGCGGGAGAATTCCAAGACCAAGTAGGAGGAACTTATCAAGCCATTGAAATTTTCAACTTTGCAGGACCAATTAAAGAAATTATACGTGGCGATAAAGACCGTGCCGATGATGTAATTGTGGCGTGGAGTAGAATGTCAAAATGGTTGCCTTGGATGGAAATGGGTGACAAAGCGGGACAGTTAATTTTTAGTGGATTGGGTAAAAAAGTAGATTCATTCGACAAATTACCTGATTTGCTGAAATCTGAGATTAAAACTAATCCAACATTTGCTGGTTATGAAGTTGCTCCTCCTGTGGATGATACTCGTCCAAACGAAACCTCTTGGACGTATTATAAGAAATGGGCGGCTAAGAAAAAGGGGAAATAATTATTAGTTATTGGGGAATTGGTTATTTGAGGATTAATTATAATGTTGAAAATGTTTTTATCTTAGATTAAAGTTTTAAAGTTATTTTAACTAATTCTTTAATAACCAATCTCCTAATAACTAACCCTTCTTAATCCCATCCCAGCAAGTAAAAAAAGCTAATTCTAAATCGGATGAATTCATTTGGAATTCGCCTGAAAGTTGGAGTTTAATAATTGAAGTAGCACTGCCCATAACAAAAGCGATTAAGATTTTTGGTGGAATATCTCTCAAAACTTGGGTAAAAACCGCTTTACGAAGAAAATCATAAATAGGTTGTTCAATTCGAGTCATTTCTGTTTTTGCAATGGTTAAAATAAAAGGAGAATTAGCAAATTGTTCCAAAAAATAAAACTCCTTCGGGTTTTTGATTGCTTCTTGAATCATTTGCAGATAAAAATGACGAAAACGATCTTTGAAAGTTTTAGTTGCGTCATCAGTTTTAAAAAGATTTTCGACAAATTTCTCTCTTAACCTTAAATATAAGGCACATATTAATTCGTCTTTGCTTTTAAAATAGTGATAAATGGTGCCAGCTGCCACATCTGCCTGTTTAGCTACTTCCGACATGGGTGAACTGTGGAAACCATGTTTTGAAATTAATGCTAACATAGCTTGAAAAATTGCTTCTTTTTTGTCGAAATCTTTAATATTTTTCATCGTAATCGTCAAGAATATGTTTTTAAAATTGTTTTTAGTGGATTTTTTAAAATCAAAAGCTAAAATAGTAAATTCAATCAGTTAAATAACATAAGTGATTACATTGTTTCAAATAGTAATTCGTATTTTTGTCGAAATATCAATTTACAGGACGAAATACGTTAACTAATAGATTAACCACGAGTTTTTAAAAATACAAAATTAAATTTACTCAAAATTTTAACCACCCAAACCCCAGAGAAATGAAGAAAAATTTCCTAACCCTTCTCTTAGTCATTTTTTCAGTGTCATCTTTTGCACAAGTTGTAGTTTCTGGAAAAGTTGTTGATGCTGATGTTCAGCAAGCCCTGCCTGGTGCAAGCGTAACCGTTAAAGGTAAAGTTGATAAAGGCACAGTTACCGATGCTAACGGTAAATTCTCTATCCGAATGGATGCAAACGCCGACGCTATTGAAGTATCGTTTATTGGTTACGAACCAATAAAAATTAAACTGGGTGCTATTACCCAAAATTTAACCATTTCATTGGTTTCATCATCGGAAGATTTGAATGAAGTGCAAGTAATTGGTTTTGCCACGGAACGTAGTTTGCAGGAAACTTCTGCTTCTATCTCATTATTAACGGCAAAAGACTTATCAAAGCAAAATGCTACCTCTTTGACTCAATCACTAAACAATCTTCCAGGTATTAGAATTGATCAATCTGGTCTTGATAATCAGCGTATTACGATTCGAGGTATTGGTGCAAACTCAAATTTTGGTAATCGAGGTATTAAAGTTTATTTCAATGATATACCACTGACAGAACCCGATGGATTTACACGTCTGGAAGCCTTAGATTTCACAACAATTGGTCGTGTCGAAATTATCAGAGGTCCTGCATCGTCTCTTTATGGAACAGCCAATGGTGGAGTTATGAACTTTACTTCTGAAAAAGCACCTTATGGAGGAACCAGCGTTCAAGCAGGTCAATTATTCGGTTCTTATGGTCTTGCAAGAACAGGTGTTGTTTTTAAACACGGTTCAGAAAAGGCGAATATTTATGCTTCAACAACCTCACAAGGTTCAGACGGATATAGATTTAACAACAGAACTGACAGAGACAATGTGAATTTTGCTGGACAGTTTTTCTTAACGAGTAAATTTTCAATCAATACTGTTTTCGCACGTTTGCATGATAATGTTAAATCCCCTTTGGGGTTAACCTATGATCAGGTTAAAGCAGACCCAGCTCAAGATGCAATTGTTTCAGCAGGAAAAAGAGCTTCAATCTTTGGTACAGGAAGAGATCAAACCTTCACTCGTTGGGGAGTAAATGCTAAATATGAAATCTCAAACGCTTTGAAAATTTCAGCGAGTTATTTTGGTGGTAAAAGTGATCAACTTTCAAATAGTTTAACGGGTCCAGCCACCACATTCACCTCTTTTGGGTCAAGTGAAGGTGTTAGAGCAATTGCTACTTTTAAACCTAAAATGGATAAATTTCAAATTGGTTTAAATGCAGGAGTTGAATACCAGAACTTTTTGCAAGATGGTATAAATTTTGGAGTAACAGTAAATGCCCTTGACAATAGTATCGCTAAAAATGCAAGACCTGGTGCAAGCGTTGTGAATGGTGGTTCAAATACCCTTTATTTTATTCAAGGAGATTTTGAAATAACGCCCAAAACAATCTTGACATTGGGAACAAGTTTTATCTCATATAACTATTATAGAACAGACCGTTTGAATAATAATCTTACCGATAATAAAGACTTCAATAATCAACTTGCTCCTCGTATTGCCATCAACCAAAACTTTGGAGACTTTTTAGCTCTACGTACTTCATTTAGTAAAGGATTTTCACCTCCAATTCTGAACGAAGCAACTGGTGCAAACGGAAAGTTTAATCCTTTACTTGATGCCTCGTCTTCTCAACAATTTGAAGTTGGTGCAAGGGGTTCGTTATTGAAAAAACGTTTGACTTATGATGTAGCATATTACAATATGCAAATTGAGAATGAGTTAGTAACTGAGACTCGTGATTTCGCTCCTGTTGCTCGTAATGCTGGAAAAACAACTCGTAATGGAATAGAAGTTTCATTGAGTTATGATGCAATAAAAGCAGAAGATAAACAAGCCATCACTTTATTACGATACAGAGCATCTTTTACTTCGCAAGACTTCAAATATGATTCCTACAAGAAAGAAACCATTTATAGTTTAAGTGCACCATTTTACACGGGACTTGCTGCAACTCCTGGTTTGCCCGCTGCATCTGCTGCTTCGTTCAGAGACATTGCTACTCGACTTGATAATGGCGATGGAATTACAGAACCCAAGAAATTCTTAGACCCAGAGACAAATACTTTTAAAGGAATTTTGACGGAAGATTATTCAGGAAAAAATATCCCTGGCTATGCTCCAATCATGTTTAATTTAGGCGTAGATATTGAATCTGAAATGGGAATTTACGCAACTGTGAACTACAATTTTGTAGATAAAACGGAGTTATTTGATGGAAATACAACGTTATTTACAAGAAGTTCAGCTAATGGGTTACGCAATTTACCAGTTGGAACAACCACGCTTGCTGCATTAACTGCCTCAGGAGGTCAATTTCAGCAAATATCAACAACTTATCGTGATGCTTATTCAATCATTAATTTAGCATTGGGTTATCAAAAAACTTTTGGAAATATTGGTTTGAGAGTTTATGCCAACGTTGATAACCTTTCAGATACGCAGTATTCAGGTTTTGTTCGGATAAATGACAATACGGGGGCTTACTTCAACCCATCATTGCCAAGAAATTTCTCGGTTGGAACAAATTTAACGTTAAATTTTTAGGAATTAATTTTGATAAATTAAACAAAAGGCTCGCTCAATTTTGCGAGCCTTTTATGTTTTTGTAAATTGCTTAAGGTCTTAAACTCAACTAATCACATGAAAAATCAAAATTATCAATGGGTTGTTTTAACCACTTTATTCTTTGTTTACCTTGCCAGTAATGGCTTTGGATTTAATACTTTACCACTTTGGTATCCATCTTTAACCACAGAATTTAATTTAGCGAAAGGACAAATTTCGGAAGCTCCTTCTTTGATGCTCATTTTGGTGGCTTTTCTGTCGCCACTTTTTGGTTATATGTTGGATAAATGGAATCCCAAAACAATGATGCTGATTGGTGGAATTGGACTTTCAGGATTATTGTTAGGCTTTTCTAAAATAACTTCGTTTGGAGAATTAAAGATTTTTTACTTGTTGTACGCTGTTTTCCTATGTTTTGGAGGAATCATTACCAGTATGTTTTTAATTAACAAATGGTTTGATAAAAATAGAGGGCTTGCCGTTGGAATATTTTTGAATGCATCAAGTTTGGGGGCAGCGATTTTTACTAAATGGGCGGGAGGATTAATTGCTGAGAAAGGATGGCGAGATGCCGAAATGACAATGGCGTTTGTAATGTGTATTTTGTTAATTGCACCGTGGTTTTTGATTAAAAATCGCCCTAAAAATGAAACTTTTGGAAACGGTATTTTAAGTAATACAAATCAAGATGTAACTTTAAAAGAAGCCGCAAAAACACCAAGTTTTTATTTATTATTGTTAATTACTGGAACGCTTTGGTATTGTATCAACGGTTTACTTTTCAATAAAGACACGTATTTGAATGACCTTCATAAAACAGTTGCTGAACGAGGAGATTTTGCTTCATTGTTCTTTTTATGTGGATTAATTGGTAAACTTTTTTTTGGATTTATGAGTGATAAATTCAGCAAAAAAGGAATTATGATTGTCTCAATCGCTAATTTATTATTAGGTTCATGGTTGCTAAAAAACTCATTATCATATCCAGAAATGGTGAAATGGGTAGCAATTGTCTATGGATTTGGATACAGCGGTGCTTTCACAATGATTCAAGTGTTGATTGCAGACTTTTACATGGGTAAAAACTACGGAGCCATTTTAGGAATATTTACGATGGTGGACACATTGGCAGGAAGTGCAGGAATTATTTTAGTTGGTAAAAATCGGCAGTTTTCGGGTACATATCTTCATGCTTTCGATACTATGTTTATCCTTTGTGCCGTTACGTTATTAGCTACTTTTTTAATCAAGAAGCCTGCCATTGATAGATTAGTCTAAATAAGTTGAAGCACCATTTAATAAATTGTTATGCAAACTTTTTTGAAAGTTTTAAAATCAATCTTTGAATGAAAAAAGTATCATTATTATTAATGACTGCCACATTGTTTGCCTCTTGTAGTGCTAAAATGAGAAATCAACTGTCTGATTTTGAATTATATAAGTCTTACATCCAAGGAGATTTGGATAATATTGAACAGATAAACGCCGAGATTAAAGCGGGTAAACAGATTCATCCTTACGCCAAGCACGTCAATCGTATTTTGGATTCAAAAATCAATAATTTACCAGCTAATCACAACGGATTTTACGTTTTGGAAGAAAGTTATTATACTTATCCAAACAAACCAATGGAAGTAAAACCTTATTTGTTTTGGTTTGAAAAAATGCCAAAGGGGCAAATTAGACTGCATTCTTTGCAAATTCCAAAGAATATTCCGAAGAAAGATTTAAAGAATGATAATAAAAAATTATTGTTAAATTATGGTGAATTGGTTGATTCTCCTACTTTTAAGCCCGCTATTTACACAAAAACTGGAAAAGGCTTTTATATCAAAGCATCAGTAGATTTACCAAACGGCATGAAATTTACGTTGGAGGAAACCATTGGAAAAGATTCCTTTGAGGTAATGGAATTATTAGAAAAAGGAGGAAAATCTATGACTCCCTATTCAACGCCAATAATTTATAAACGGATTAAAATGTAGCTCGAAACTTCCGTTTCGATTGATAATAAATATTGTCGAAACGGAAGTTTCGATTTACAGTTTATGGAAAGATACAAAGCCTTAGCTTTACAAATAACTTGCGATACTATTAATTCCTGTCAATCAAATAAGGAAGTTGAAATTGTATTTAGAAAAACGCTGACCAAAATAAATGCCCAAATCAAAGCCTCAAAGGCATTTATTGGTCAAGATTTAAAGTTAGTGGTTTTGCCAGAATATTTTTTAACGGGTTTCCCAATGGGTGAAACCATTGATCAATGGCGACAAAAAGCCTGCTTGAAGATGGATGGTTGGGAATATGAAGAATTAGGAAAAATTGCGGTTCAAAATCAGATTTATCTTTCTGGAAATGTGTATGAATTAGATGCAAATTTTCCAAAAATTTACTTCCAGACCAGTTTCATTATTTCTCCTGAAGGAAAAGTTATTTTACGATACAGAAGACTTAACTCAATGTTTGCCCCAACACCACATGATGTTTGGGATAAATATTTAGAAATTTATGGATATGAGGCTTTATTTCCAGTCATAAAAACAGAAATTGGAAATTTAGCGTGCATTGCCTCCGAAGAAATTCTTTATCCCGAAATAGCAAGGTGTTTAGCCATGCGTGGAGCGGAGGTTATTTGCCATTCTTCTTCGGAGGTTGGCAGCAACCTTTTAACCCAAAAAAATGTGGGAAAGTTGGCTCGTGCAATTGAATCAATGGCGTACGTCGTTTCAGCCAATTCTGCGGGTATGGGTGGCATTTCAATTCCTTTTGCTTCAACCGATGGAGCATCGAAAGTGGTTGATTATAAAGGACTTGTGTTGTCAGAAGCGGGTTACGGAGAAAGTATGGTGGCAAATGGAGATATAGATTTAGTTGCTTTGAGATATTTTAGAAATCGCCCTGCGATGGGAAATTTATTGGCTCGTCAGCGGTTTGAATTATACGTTGAAAGTTATCAAAAACACAGTTTTTATCCACCCAATACATTATTAGAAAAAGAGCCAACTCGACAACACTTTGTGGAAACACAAGTTGAAGTTATTAACGACATAATTAGTAAATTTTAAAATGCGAAACGAATTAGAAAATCCGTTTTACAGTCAAAAATGAAAGTAAAAAACCCACGAACTGGACAATATTATTACGAAATTTTCCCACCCACTTTTGAAGAGTTATCAACCAAAACCAAGTTCATGCGTGAGTCACAAGTTGTATGGAAAGAATTAGGGGTGGAACATAGGATTAAGGCTTTGCAGGCTTGGAAAGAAGTCGTTAATGAACATAGAGAAGAACTAATTGATGCCATTTGCATGGACACGGGACGTAAATGGGAGACAGTCTTGGAGGTGGATTTAATAGCTTCTTCTATTGACAGATGGTCAAATATTTCAAGAAGTTTTTTCTCAATTACCGAAAGAAAAACGTCATCAATTCCCTTTTTGGAAATTGAACAGGGTTATGAACCTTATCAGTTAGTAGGGGTAATCAGTCCTTGGAATTTTCCATTATTACTTTCCTTAATTGATACCATTCCTGCATTATTGGCGGGTTGTGCGGTTGTTGTGAAACCTTCGGAAATTACGCCAAGATTTATCGAAGTAATTCAAAAAACGATTAATCAAGTACCTGATTTATTAGGAATTTTGAATTATGTTGAAGGCGGAGGTGAAACTGGGGCTGATTTATGCAAACTTACGGATATTATTTGCTTTACGGGTTCAACTGAAACGGGCAGAAAAGTGTATCAAGCGGCTTGTGATAATTTTATTCCAGTGTTTTTAGAATTAGGTGGAAAAGATGCCGTTATTGTTACTGAAACGGCTGATATCGAAACAGCAACTTCTGCTATTTTGTGGGGGAGCGTGGCTAATGCAGGGCAATCTTGTTTATCAATTGAAAGAATTTATGTTCATAGAAATGTCTATCACTCTTTCTTATCAAGATTGGTAGCTAAGGCAAATTTATTAGAATTAGCTTATCCAACCATGGATTCTGGACAAATTGGACCCATTATTTCAGAAAAACAGGTTCTAATTATTGATAATCAGTTGGAGGATGCTTTCAAAAAAGGAGCAGTTCTGAAAGCTGGTTCAAGAAAATGTGAAGAATTGGATGGGGGATTTTACTGTCGTCCATCAATTTTGACGGATGTGAATCATGACATGAAGATTATGACTGAGGAGACTTTTGGACCAATCTTACCCGTCATGGTATACACAACAGTTGATGAAGCAATCAAATTTGCAAACATAACCCAATATGGTCTAAGCGGGGCAGTTTTTGCGGGTACGGAGGAAGAGTCCATGAAAATTGCGAGACAAATGAAGTGTGGGGCGGTTTCAATAAACGATGCCGCCCTCACGGCAGTCATGCACGAAGGAGAGAAAAATTCATTTAAAATGTCTGGAATCGGAGGGACAAGAATGGGACCTTCGGCAATTAAACGTTTTATGAAACAAAAAGCGTATTTGATTAATAATCAGGGAGTTAAAGACCCTTGGTGGTTTAACTAAATTGGTAGGTAATTATTGGGCAGTTTGCAGTAAAAAAACATTTAGGGAACAAATTTTATACCTAAAACTGCAAACTGCCTACTGTAAACTGTTTACTGACATTTATTAGCCGCTAAATCTGCCTTAAATTGTGTTCTTTGAGCGGTCGTTAAACCTGGACAACTATCCAAATATTTATTTACTGATGCCAAATATGCTTCGCAATTTGACTTCGTTGGAGAGTTAGAAAATGTTGTTGCAGCTTTTGAAACTAAATCAGCATTTGTATTACAAGCATCAACCGAAACTAAGGGTTCATCTTTTTTACAACTATTAGACAGCAACAAACCCGACACTAACATCAAAACTGACAATTTTGGAAATTTGAATTGATTTTTCATGTAATGAATTGATTAAGAGTTAAGAAAAATATTTATACAAATTTCTGAAAATCAAGTTGTTACATTGTTACCAGTTACTAATGAAATACTACCACTTACTAATTCGTTATTCCAAGAGAAATATTTTTACAAATTGGACTATTTGCCAAACAAATTGATAAAACGTCCTGTTCGTAGTATATTTGTGGGATTATTCAAAGATTTACACGAATCCTTATAACTTATAACAAACAAATTAACCAATGGCTTATCAACAAGATTTTACCCGAGTAGAGGGTGTCGAACCACACCGTGTACGTACACGTGAGATATTAAAAGCACATCCAGAAGTAAAGAAATTAATTACAAAAAACCCGATGACTGCGGTTTGGATTTTAGCTTGTGTGTCAATTCAATTAGTGATGGCATATTTAGTTAAAGACCAAGCCTGGTACACTATCATTGCAGCAGCATGGTTTATTGGGGCATTTCCAGTGCATACGCTCTTTATTTGCATTCACGAATCCGCTCACAATCTGATATTTAAGAAACCTTCGTGGAATGTTTATGCTGGAATAATTGCAAATTTTCCTTCGTTGGCACCAACGGCAATTTCATTTAAGAATTATCACTTAAAGCATCACGCTTTTCAAGGGGTTCACGAATTGGATGCAGATTTACCAGATGAGTGGGAAGCTAAATTGATTAATAACTATTTTATTGGTAAAGCAATATGGTTATTATTTTTCCCTGTTTTTCAAGCAATTAGAACACTTCGTTGTTTGGAATTAGCCATCATTGACAAATGGGTTGTAATGAATATTGTGGGTCAAATTGCATTCAATACGATTCTTGTTTACACAATGGGTTGGGCATCATTAGGATACATGGGAGCGAGTTTCATGTTTTCAGTAGGATTGCATCCACTCGGAGCGAGATGGATTCAAGAGCATTATTTGGTATTAGACCAAAACCAAGAGACTTACAGCTATTATGGTGGTTTGAACGGCATCAATATGAACGTTGGTTATCATAATGAACATCACGATATGCCTTCAATTCCTTGGAATAATCTTCCAAAATTGAAAGCTGCGGCTCCCGAATTTTACGATAATTTGAAATATCATACTTCGTTTGTAAAGTTATTGTTTACCTTTCTGTTCAGTCAAGAAGTAGGGTTATATTCAAGAATTGTAAGAAAAGAAAGAGGACGGGTTGGTTTGGATGATATTTCAATTCCAGATGTTCAAATGGTTCAAAAAGAATTTGCGAATGCTTAGTCTTTAAGGATTTGAAACAACAAAAAAGCCCCAATTCGGGGCTTTTTTGTTAAATGTAGAACAGGTTTTCAACCGCCACGCACAGTCCTGTTCATTTTACTCCGAACAGGACTGTGCATCGCAGTTGGAAACCTGTTTTACTCAATTAAGCCAAAACAAAATCCTTTTGCTCAACAACAACGCTCGAATTTTCTTTCAAAACTTGCTCTTCATCATACACAAAAATAGATGTATCACCACCAGATAAATTTTCAACAATAACTTCTTCGCCCGTAGTTTTAACATTCAAAAGATTACCTCTAAAACGCACTTTAAACGAAAACGAAATCCAATTATCGGGAACAAAAGGTGCAAAATAAACTTTACCATCTCTAACTCTCATTCCTCCAAAACCCTTGACAAGTGACATCCACGTTCCAGCCATTGAAGTGATGTGACAACCATCTTCTGTATCATTGTTATAATCATCTAAATCTAAACGTGCCGCTCTGGTATAAAATTCGTAAGAATGAGATTTATCACCCAATTTTGCCGCAATAATTGAGTGAACACATGGACTCAAAGATGATTCATGAACGGTCATTGGCTCATAAAAATCATAATTTCGTTTCAAAGATTCAATATCAAAATCATCTTCAAAGAAATACATTCCTTGTAAAACGTCGGCTTGTTTGATAAAACATGAACGCAAAATTCTATCCCACGACCATTTTTGATTAATTGGTCTATGTGAAGCATCTAAATCGTGAACTTTGATTAATTCTTTATCTAAAAACCCGTCTTGTTGTAAGAAGATGCCTAATTCCTTACTTTCGGGCAAATACATATTTTCAATAATATGGGTAAATTTTGCGAATTCGTCTGTTTCATTAAGATTTGTAATTGAGAATAATTCATCATAACGTACTGATTCAGAGGTTTTTATGAACTCAGAAACTTCCATAACATACTTCATACACCAAACTGCAAAATAATTAGTGTACCAGTTATTATTGGTATTATTTTCATATTCATTCGGACCCGTCACACCCAACATTACATATTGTTGCTTATTTTCAGACCAATTTACTCTTTGCGACCAAAAACGGGCAATGCCTAAAAGTACCTCAAAACCATATTCCGCTAAATATTTTTTATCTCCTGTATAATTTACGTAGTCATAAATGGCGTATGCAATGGCTCCGTTTCGATGAATTTCTTCAAAGGTGATTTCCCATTCATTATGACATTCTTCCCCGTTCATCGTAACCATCGGATAAAGTGCCGCACCATCTTTAAAACCTAATTTTTGAGCATTTTCAATGGCTTTTTGTAAGTGTTTCCATCTGTAAATCAATAAGTTACGGGCAACTTGTTGGTCGGCGGTTGCCAAATAAAATGGAATGCAATAGGCTTCGGTATCCCAATAAGTTGAACCACCGTATTTTTCACCCGTAAAACCTTTTGGACCGATATTTAAGCGAGTATCTTCTCCTGTGTAAGTTTGATTTAATTGAAAAATATTGAATCGAATGCCTTGTTGAGCCGCAATATCACCTTCAATCACAATATCATTCATTTCCCATTTTGAAGCCCATTTTACCGCTTGTTCTTTAATCATTTTATCAAAACCTTTTTCTGAAATTCGCTTTAAATAGGCTTTTGAATTGGTTAATAAATCTTCAATTTTATGGTTTTCGGACGATAAGTTACAAGCATATTTGACTAAAACTGTTTCTTCGTTTACATTAATATTCAAACTAACTTGACTTGCAATATATTTCTCCGCCTTTATCGGAAGACTCTGAAAATCAAGGGATTTGCCATTTTGGAAAATCTCAAATCGTTGTCCCGTTACCACATGAAATCCTGTTTTTTTCGTCTTTAACTCAACGTAACCTTCGGCAAAAGCAGTCTCTTTTTGAACCTCTTCCCAAAATTTTTCATCATAATTCGCATCCTTATTTTTAATATCACCATCAACAAAAGGAGTGAGGGTAATCTTTCCGTCAAAATTTAAGGGAGTAATTGAGTAACGAATTACTCCTGACTCATCATCAACGATTGAATTAATCCGTTTTGAATTGACTTTTAATTGTTTTCCAGATGGGAGAGTTGCCGTAAAAGAACGTTCCAAATGACCTTCTTTCATGTTCAGCACTCGCTGAAAATCAGTTACTTCACAAGTATGTAAATCTAAAACCTCTTCGTCAATTTCAACTTTAATTCCTATCCAATTGGCGGCATTCAAGACTTTGGCAAAATATTCAGGATAACCATTTTTCCACCAACCCACACGAGTTTTATCTGGGTAATAAACACCCGCCACATAATTTCCTTGCAAGGTTTTTCCCGTAAAAGTTTCTTCAAAATTACCCCTTTGTCCCGTTCGCCCGTTCCCTAACGAGAAAATTGATTCTGTGACTTCATTAAATTCACGATTAAATCCTTCTTCGATGATTTTCCATTCATCGTGTTTTAAATAATTTTTCATGTTTGCTTATAAAGATTAAAGAGGTTTGACAACTTGTTAATTTTCACGTCGTTAAGTATTCAAAATATTTCTTTGCTTGAACTATTGAACTGCTTAAAATATAATAACTTAACAAATCATGCCACCTTTTTTAAAATGTCAAAATGATTAATATTGTGTTGGTAAAATTACGGTAAAACAAAAAAAACACCTTGCTGTGCTAAGGTGTTTTTGTATTGTAGTTAAAACAATCTGTCAATTGTCATTTCCTCAAAGCCCTTAATCACAAAATCGGCTTCGTGCAGGATTTGAGCATCACCTACACCAATAACTCTCATACCGCCCGCTTTTCCCGCTTGAACACCCGCAAGGGCATCTTCAAAAACTACGCAATCCTCTGGTTTACAATTAGTTGCCTCTGCACCCATTAAAAAAATTTGTGGGTCGGGTTTTCCTTTTGTGATGTTATTTCCGTCAATGATTACATCGAAATATTCAATCATGTTAATCTTTTCAAGAATCAATCTGGAATTTTTACTGGCAGAACCCAAGGCAATTTTGATTCCGTTTGCCCTCAATGCTTTTAAAAATTCTGGAATACCTTTTAACACTTCGTTGGGTGTCATTTTCAGGACTAACTCCAAATACCAAGCATTTTTACGGGTTGCCCACTCAATTTTTTCTTCTTCCGAAAGAGTGACATTTCCCCATTTTAAAACTAATTCTAAGGATTCCATTCTCGAAATTCCTTTTAATTGTTCATTTTGATGTTCGGTAAAATCAAACCCCAATTCATTTGCTAATCGTCTCCATGCTTGGAAATGATATACGGCTGTGTCCACAATTACGCCATCAAGGTCGAATAGGCAGGCTTTTGTTGTCATGTCTTTTTAGTAAGCAGAACAGGTTTCCAACCTTTTCTTTAAATAAACAAGAATAGGTTGGAAACCTGTTCTACTTTTGTAATTCTAAAATGGTAAAAGAGTTTGCTGATATTTTCAAAGTTTTCAGATCTGAAATTAATTCTTCGGTCATTACATTTTTCATACTGATATAGCCTTGAATATTTTCCATGAAACGGTTCGTATCAA
Source organism: Arcicella sp. (assembly GCA_043765945.1). GTDB lineage: Bacteria > Bacteroidota > Bacteroidia > Cytophagales > Spirosomataceae > Arcicella. The sequence goes on along the minus strand of JAYUIP010000525.1, from coordinate 520 downwards.
TGTTTCTATCTTCCTTGTTTTGACTCATAATAATCATTACTGATTTATCTTTCGTATGTCTAAAATAAGCATAAATCCCGTCCATTGGCAGATATTGCGTTAATCTACCCGTTGTTAATACCTCTGAATTCTTACGATAATTGGCTAATTTCTTTACAAAATTAAAAGCCTCATTTTCTTTTTCAGTTCTGCCCGAAGCTAAAAATTTATTGACTTTATCGTCTGCCCAACCACCTTCAAAGTCTTTACGAACTTCAGCATCCGATGGATTTTTGAAGTTTTTGGTTAGATTTTCAGTACCATAATACAATTGAGGAACGCCACGAGTTGTCAGTAAAAATCCAATACCCAATTTGTATTTATTCATACTTTCTCCCACGATTGAATAAAATCTGTCATGGTCGTGATTATCCAAAAATGTCATGTTCAAGTCTGGATTTTGATAGAGTGCATCGTTCGATAAAACTGAATAAATTTTATTAAATCCTTTTCCCCAATCAAAATTCTGATTCAATCCTTC
>JAYUIP010000524.1:0-16993 GCA_043765945.1 Arcicella sp. | reverse complement strand
CTTCACGATATGCACAAGGGTTTTCGTTTCCACATTTGATTCATTTATCGAAAGAAAATATTATCAGTAAAATCAAAGTTTTTTTGGCAGGAGGAATTGCCGAGGAAATTGTTTTTGGAGAAGACAAAGCAACCATTTCTCGTTCATTCGACCGTGAAGAAGCCACATCCATGATTATGGAATATATCCGTAAATATGGTTTTGATAAAAATTTTCAAGCCTATTATGCCCATTCAGGACCATACAGCATGGAATTAAGCGTTACGGATTGGGCAATTGAAAAGATGATTCGTGATTTGGCGAAAGAAACCCGTGAATTATTAGAAAGAAACCAAGATTTTTTAATTGCTTTATCCAAAGAATTAGCTCTAAAAGGCAGTTTAAAGCCGTTGGAAGTAGTTTTAATTGCAAATAAATTTGGTCATGATTTTGAGGTGAAGGAGGAGAATTATATGCACTTGGCGGGGTATGAAGAATTATTAAATGACCATGAATAAATCAAAAAGGAAACTTATTGAAGAAATCAAAGAAGCCGTTGAATACATGAACAGGGTCAAAAAAGTGAAGCAAAAACTGAATCATTGAAAAAATAATGCAAAAACAATGGGACGATTTGCAACGAATTCAAGACCAACATGAACAACTTTTGTTGCAAAAAAGTCTTAATTATGAATCGTATAATCAAATAACGGTCATTCATCATTCTTCTTCTATTGAAGGTTCAACGCTTTCTTTGGAAGATACTGAATTGTTAATTACTGAAAATTTAAAACCCAAAAACAAGCCCCAGACTGAAATTGACATGGTATCTGACCATTATCAAGCAATATTATTTATCACGGAGGAAGCAATAAAAAAACGTCCAATTTCTCCGAAATTTATTCAAGAAATTGGCAAGAAAGTAATGACAAATACGGGCGGAATCATCAACCAAATGGGAGGTTCTTATCAATCTGATAATGGTGATTTTAGATTAGGAACAGTTGTGACAGGTTCGGTGATGTATATGGATTATAAAAAAGTACCAATCAAAGTAAAAGAATTATGCGATTATGTCGATGTGAAAATTAATCAAATCAAAACAGCCCAAGAAGTCCATGCTCTTGCTTTTGAGGCATATTTCAACTTGGTGGCACTGATTCATCCTTTTGGTGATGGCAATGGTAGAAGTTCAAGATTATCAATGAATTATATTCAACTCTATCATAATCAGTCACTTAGCATTGTTTTTAAAGAAGATAAAGCTGAATATATCCAAGTTTTGCGAGAAACTCGAACTACTGAGGATATTGCAGTTTTTTACAAATTTATGATTCAACAACATATCAAATTCTTCCAAAATCAAATAGATGCCTATCATGCGGGTTCAAAAGATGATTTGATTTTAGGAAAATGATGAAATAAACATTGATTGTAAAATAGAAATTAGGGTTTAAAAATCACTAATTTACCGATTACAACCGCAGCGGCGGACCGCTCACAAATAATTTATGCACAATACAGAAGAAAGAAATGAAACTGCCGTTTTAGTGGCTGTTCAAACACAGAAACAAACCGCAGAGCAAACCAAGGAATATTTGGATGAATTAGCATTTCTTGCCGATACTTCAAAAATTGATACGCTTCAAACATTTACCCAAAAATTAGAAAAACCTGACAACAAAACGTACGTTGGGAAGGGGAAAATGCAGGATATTATTGCTTACGTGATTGATAAGGATGTCGATATGGTCATTTTTGATGATGATTTATCTCCCATCCAAGTAAGAAATATTGAAGGAGAGTTTGAGAAATTCCTAAAAGAAGTGAAGGTTTTAGACCGTAGTTCATTGATCCTCAGCATCTTTGCGATGAGAGCTCAAACGGTTCAGTCTAAAACGCAAGTAGAATTGGCTCAGCAACAATACATTTTGCCGAGACTGACTCGTATGTGGTCTCACCTTTCCAAGCAACGGGGTGGTGTGGGTATGCGTGGACCTGGTGAAAAGGAATTGGAAACTGACCGAAGAATTGCCAACGACCGCATCGTTTTCTTGAAAGAGAAGTTGAAACTAATTGACAAACAGTCATTTACGCAAAGAAAAAATCGGGACAGAATGGTTCGGGTTTCTTTGGTAGGTTATACCAACGTGGGGAAATCAACCTTGATGCAACGCCTTTCAAAAGCCGATGTTTTTGCGGAAAATAAATTATTTGCAACCGTTGATGCTACCGTCAGAAAAGTTACTTTTGATAATGTCCCTTTTTTACTATCAGATACCGTTGGATTTATTCGTAAATTGCCTACCAAATTGATTGAATCGTTTAAGTCAACCTTAGATGAGGTTCGTGAGGCGGACATTTTGCTTCATGTGGTTGATATTTCTCACCCAAATTATCAAGAACAGATTGATGTAGTAAACTCAACTTTGGCTGATATTGGGGCGGGAGATAAACCTACTATTTTGGTTTTCAACAAGATAGATTTGTTCTCGACCGAAGATGTTGAGATTAACGATTGGGAAATTGGTTCGGGTAATGAACCTGTAAATCAGCAAATTAGGATTGAGAAAGTGACTGAATTCTTGAAAAACTCTTTCATGAATTCTCCTCAACCGCTCACAGTTTTCATTTCGGCAGAACAACGTGAGAATATTGAAGAATTGAGAACTGCAATTATGAGTTTAGTAAGAGATAAGCATATTTCGATTTTTCCAAATTGGATTTCTGGGGAAGCGGTTATCAGTTAATTGTTATTAGTTATTGGTAGATAGACTTTGTTATCTGATTGAATTTTTAGAAATTTACATAATAAATCAAGTAACAAATAACCAGTAGCTGATAACTAAAAAGGCATCATAGTTCAACGGATAGAATATTGCTCCACAACGAGACGGTTCCTAAACGTTCAATACGGGTTCGATTCTCGCTGAAAATCATTATAAATAGTTATTGGCATCATAGTTCAACGGATAGAATAGACGTTTCCTAAACGTTTGATGTGGGTTCGATTCCCGCTGAAGCCACATTTGTAGCTCAATGCTTCCGCATCGAAAGCATTGAGCTACATTAAAATTACCTCTTTTGCAAACCTTATCCATTGCCCTCTGTACATACAACGGTTCCAAGTTTTTGCGGGAACAACTCCAAAGTTTAGCCAGTCAAACTTTACTGCCTTTAGAGGTTGTCGTTACTGATGATTGCTCTTCGGATAGCACTATCCCAATTATTCAAGAATTTTCTAAGTTACTGAATATCAAGGTTTTCGTTAATGATTTCTCCTTAGAAGTCTCTAAAAATTTTGAAAAAGCGGTGTCACTTTGTTCTGGTGAGATTATCTTAATGTGTGATCAAGATGATATTTGGCACACAGATAAATTAGAAAAAATTAGCAATTATTTTCAAGAGAATTCAAAACAATTAGCCGTTTTTTCAGATGCTGAGTTGGTGGATGAAAAAGGAGTGAGTTTGAATAAAAACTTTTGGTCAGTCGTTCGTTTTCATGAACTCCAAACTCAGCAATTTAAAGATGGGAAAGTAGTTGAATTACTTTTAGCAGGTAATAGAACTGCGGGTTGTATGATGGCTTTTCGGAAGGAATTGGTTGAGAAAATAATTCCATTTCCAACGCATATTCCCTTAATGATTCACGATAATTGGATTACAATTGTGGCGGCAATGATGGATTCTTTGGGAATGATTGAGGAGAAACTCGTGTCTTATCGCCAGCACAGTTTTCAGCAAATCGGTACTCGGGCAAAAGAAGTGGGCAAAACGGTTACCTTGAAAGATAGATTCTCACGTCCTCGAAACGAAAAACTTGCTCCATTTTTAGAAAAAAGAGATTATTTTTGTGTTTTGAAAGATATTTTGTTGGAAAGAATTGACCCAGATAATCATAATTTCAGGCATTTAGATAATATTATCAATTATTACGAAACCAGAGGAACGCTCTCTACTTTTCATTTAGCGAGACTATTTCCTGTTTTGAGTTTATTATTGAAAGGGGATTATCATCGTCATAAAGATCAATACGCCTCTTGGAAAGCCCCTTTTGTGGCGGCTTTGGGTGATTTAGTAGAATAAAATATGAAATTAATATACACAGTCTGTACGGCTAATTATTTATATCAAGCCCTTACGATGGGCGAATCTTTGAAGAAAACTGATCCAGATTATGAATTAATCATTGGTTTGGTGGACGAATTGCCCATTACAGATTTTAAAATTCCTTATCAAATTATCTCAATTTCGGAAGTTCAAGAAGTCAATTTATTGGGTTTTAAAGGTGAATATACGGTCATGGAAGTTGCCACGGCTTGCAAACCCATTTTTGGTTTATACTTGTTTGAAAAATATCCAGCGTTAGAAAAGCTTATATATTTTGATACGGATTTATGGATAACGGATAGCATTGAACCTATCGAAAAAAATCTTGATTCTTACGACATTATTATAACCCCACACATCACGCAACCCATTGATTTACAGGAAGAATGGAATGAAAAGCAATTTCTGAACGCAGGATTGTATAACACGGGGTTTGTAGGAATGAAGCGGTCTGAAAATACTTTCAAATTCTTGAATTGGTGGAAAAATCATTTGAAGGATTATGGATATTATGATTTTTGTAACGGCATGGGAATTGACCAATTATGCGTAAATTTTGTTCCTATTTTCTATGATAAAGTTTTAATTGAATACAGTCCCGCCTACAATTTAGCTTATTGGAACATTCATGAGAGAGAAGTAACTTTTGAGAATGGAAAATATTTAATTAATAGAAAAGAAAACTTGATGTTTTTTCATTTTAGTGGCTATACCCCCGATAAACCAAATTTACTTTCAAAACATATAAAGTTCTCAAAAATAAGTAATTACCCTGTTTTAAACCCGCTTTTTAAGGAGTATGATGAGGCATTATTGAGAAATCATTTTCAACTTTTTAAACAAATCATTCCAACTTACGGAATATATAATTTACCCAAAAAAGAGAAAAATTTTATTGCTAAATTGATAGAAAAATCCGCTTGGAAAGTAATTAATTTTATTGAGAATTTTTGATGGATACAACGATTCTCCAGAATCGTTATTATTGTGTACAACGATTCTTCAGAATCGTCTTTTAAGCTAAACTTCTAACGTTTCTGGAGAATCGTTGTACACTAAAGCCCTGTTTATTTCACTTGCCAGCGAAGGACCTGTATAAATAAACCCCGTATAAATCTGAATTAAAGATGCACCCGCCTTTAATTTTTCAATCGCATCTTCTGGAGAATGAATACCCCCAACACCAATGATTGGGAATGATTTATTTGATTTTTCAGATAAATATTTAATCACTTCGGTCGAACGTTTCGTGACAGGTTTTCCACTTAATCCTCCCATTTCTTTCACTAAATTACCATCCGATTCAAGCCTTTCTCGTGAGATAGTTGTGTTTGTGGCTATCACTCCCGCAATGTTGGTTTCTTGTACTATTTCAACAATGTCATCCAATTGAGAATTAGTTAAATCTGGGGCAATTTTTAAAAGAATTGGCTTTTGTTTTATCTTTTTATCGTTTTCATTTTGAAGCGTTTGTAACAATTGCTTCAAAGGTTCTTTTTCCTGCAATGCTCTTAAATTTGGCGTATTTGGGGAACTTACATTTACCACAAAATAATCAACAACGTCAAATAATTCGTGGAAACAAATTAGATAATCATCAACCGCATTTTCGTTTGGTGTAAGTTTATTTTTACCAATATTTCCACCAATCAAAATATCACTTTTCCGTTTTCTTAAATTTTCTACTGCTTCTTTTACTCCATCATTATTGAACCCCATTCGATTGATTAATGCTTGATCTTTTTTCAACCTAAAAAGCCGAGGTTTGTCGTTACCCGCTTGTGCTTTTGGAGTGGTCGTGCCAATTTCGATAAAGCCAAATCCTAAGTTGGCAAACTCATCAATCATCACGGCATTTTTATCGAAACCAGCGGCTAATCCGACTGGATTTTTAAATTTTAACCCAAAAACTTCCCGTTCCAAACTTGGATGTTCGTAGTGATAAATGGACTTAAAAATGTGCGGAACGAAGGGAATTCTGAAAAGAAGTTTAATTAAACCAAAGGTGATGTGATGAGCTTTCTCTGCATCAAATTGAAAAAGAAGTGGTTGGAGAATGTATTTGTACATTTTGACTAAAATTTATTTGAGTTTGAAGTAGAAACTTCGGATTGAATTGTAAAGTTACAAAATCAAAAATTGAATATTATTTATGGATGAAATTGAAACCTGTTTTACAAGAAAAACCCTACAAAATTTCAAATTTTGCAGGGTTTTTAAAATATAAATTTAAAAGTTATTTTTTTGCAGGTTTCTTGAAAATAGATTCATCAACCTTCGGATTCAAAGTAATTGATTCTGTTTCAATAGTCATCATTCCACCCATTGGACTTGCCGTCTCCATGGTGTATGGAAAGGTTAAACCCTCAACTTGCTTAAAATTTGAAAAGTTTACTTCCGCATCAATTTCTTTTCCTTGCACGTTTCTTTTACCAGAAGATTTCAAGGTGTAATAATTTGAAGCAGAAATGAATAAATTAGTAACATCACCACCTTTTTCAGTTAGCTTCAAGTGAAAAACATCAACTCCTTCCAATTTTTCTTTTCCTACTAATTCTAACGTTGAGCCACTTTCTTTGTAAGCCAGTAATGAACCACCTAAATTGACTTGCTTTCTTGATTCCTTAATCAAAGCACCTGGCATATCTTCTGGCTCACCAGTTCCACCCATCATAGCAGGTTGTTGAGCCCAACCTGTTTCGCCATCAACGGCAGAAATAATTTCCTGACCCATTACTGAAATATCTGTTCTTAGGCTTTTTCCATTAACAATCACGGTTTTACTTTCAATATCCATTCCTTGAACAGAAAATTTATTTTTCATTTCCATTGCTTTCAATGCCTTCCATTTGTCAGCACCGCCCATGGCTTCGATGTGTTTTGCTACGATTTCGTCGGCAGTTTGAGCAAAAGTTGCTGTCGAAGTTGCTAATAAAATAAAAGCCGAAGCGATAATTTTTGTAAGTTTCATTTTTTGTTTTTAGTTTAAGTTTTGTTTAAAGAAACGTTATTGTTGCAATTATGTTTGAAATGTAACTACGAAAACATCTATGACAAAATAATATCAGGATAATCAGTAAAAACTGAGGATAAGAGGTAGATTTCTTAGGAGTAGAACTATCACATTGTAAATTTATTTAATCTTCAAAAGCAATTCCTCGTTAATGGTATGTCCACCTTCAAAAGTATGTATTCTAATATGAGGAATCGCTTTTTGAATATCTTTTTCGTATTGTTGCGTGTCAATTTTAACTAAAAATTTATCCTCTTTTCCGTAACACAAAACCACCTCTTTATTTGTTAATTTTGTCACATCAATAACGTCTTCAATACCATTTCCAAAATATCCAGCCCAAAGTATTAGTCTATCATACTTTATGGTTTCATTCATGCACCAACGAGCAACGGTTGCTGTGCCTTGTGAGAACCCTAAGATGTTGATTTTTAAATTATTAACATCAATTTTATGCAAAACTGTTTCATATAATTGATTCAAATAATTGATATAATCCGTTATTTCAGAATCCCTTTCATATTTTGTCATCCAAGTTGCTCCAACTCTTCCCGAGAATTCTTTTAAGTAAAATTTTGATAAGGCTTCGGGAGCAATAATTATGGTTTTACCATCATCTAAAACCTTAAATTTTTTAATAAAATATTCCGCCAATTGACCGTAGCCGTGAATGACAAACCATATATTTTCAGTTTGTTCATTTAGTTCTCCGATAGTAACGTAGTGGGCTGTTTTCTGAACTGTGATTTGGCGTTTTTTCATAAATAATGATTTTACCTAACGATTGTTTGGTAAAGATAATACTTATTTTTTAATACCCGAAATCACATTTCCCACACTTCCATTGGGTTCTAAAATATTCAAAAAATCTGCGATTGTTGGAGCAATGTCTGAAATATTGGTTTTAAGCGTGGTTTCTCCCTGTTTTACTTTCCATCCATAAAACAAAAGTGGTACGTGCGTATCATATCTATACAATGACCCGTGCGTAGTTCCTTGCTTACGTCCAGCAAACCAACTTGGATTTAAAACAATCATGATATCACCACTTCTGCGTGGATTCAATCCGTTTTTAACAAATTTCAATTGATAATCTGGCAAAGTTGAATTTGCTAAATTATGTAAATCAACCACATCTGCTACATCATCTCTTTTCAACAAAGTTTGACGAACAATTTCATAGATTTGAGCGTACGAAATTTTCTTTTCTTTCATCATATTCTCATTCAAATATAGTTGAGAATTATCTTCGGTACGGATAAATTCGCCGTCTCCAAAAGCTGTTTTCAAAGCAAATTTGATGTCTTTCATTGACAAACCACCATCATAAACTCCCGCAGGAATCCTTTGGCTTTGTGAAAAACCAGGAACATCGGCAACCCCATGGTCGGCGCTTAGGAAAACTAAATAATTGCCTTTCCCCAATGAATTATCAAGGCTTGTTAGCATCTCTGCAATATCTCTGTCTAAACGCAAATAAGTGTCTTCAATTTCAATAGAATTTGGTCCAAAGGCGTGTCCAACGTAATCGGGTGAAGAGAAACTTACTGTTAAAAAATCTGTTTTGAGGCTCTTCCCAAGGTTTTCACTTTTAATGGCTGCCAAAGCAAAATCTTTCGTTAAAGTATTACCAAAAGGAGTTGTTCTGATTACTTCTAATAAATTTACACCCGATTGTGCTGCTAATTCGTGTGGAAATGTTGATGCTTTTTCACCCGACAATTTTGACTCATAAGGCTGGTCATCAGCAACACTTTCTGTATATTGTTCAATAGGTAAAAGCGTTTTCCAACCCTCAGCCATATACTTTTGAGGCATTTTCAAAGCATTGAAACTATTAACCCATTGTGGCAAATCATTCATATAAAAAGTTGAGGTAATCCAAGCTCCATTCTTAGAATCGAACCAATAGGCAGCGTTGGCAGTATGTCCCGCTGGTAAAATTGCCCCTCTGTCTTTCAAAGCAATTCCGATGGTTTTTGATTGAAAATTATTAGCAATTTTCAACTGGTCGGTAATTGTTGAGACCAATAAATTTTTAGGTGACATATATCCCGCTTTGCTATCTGAACCAACCGTTCTAACGGAAGAATCTTCTACGCAATATACTGATTTACCCGTTTTTTGATTAAACCATTCATTGCCAATCATTCCATTAATTGCAGGAATTGAACCTGTGAAAATCGCAGCGTGACCAGCGGCAGTAACGGTTGGGGCATAGTCATAATGATTGTTGCGGCAGTTAAAACCCTCATTCATTAAACGTTTGAAGCCGTTAGGAGAATATTTATCATAATAACGATACAAGAAATCATAACGCATTTGATCAACCACAATGCCTACCACTAATTTAGGTTGTTCAGGAAATGGATTTTCAGTTGAAGATTTTTTTTTCTTTTGAGCTGATAATGAAATGGTTACAAATAATAAGAGAATAAAAGATAAGATTTTATTAGACATGATGAAGGTTTGTTTATTTTGGTAAAGGTACTTAAAAGTTGGCAGTGGGCAGTTTTATTGTTAGCAGTTTGCAATCCAACATTTTTTAATTTAGAAAGTAAATTGATATTCTCAGACTGCCTACTACTATAAAAATAAAGGTAACGATTCCATGAAATCCATTTTCTGCAATTCCCAATCCGTTTTACAGCAATGGAAAACCATTCCGTTAGCTATGGTTAAATATTTTGCTTGTAAAATTTTATTGTACTGAGCGGCTTGCGAGAACACGGTTTCTGAAAGTTTAATGAATGGAGCCTTGCACTCAATAATCATAAAAAGGCTTCCTTCACGGTCAAATACTTGAATATCAGTCCGTTTTAGTAATTGATTATAATTTAGACTACTTTCCAATTTTATCAGGCTTTTCGGGTAATCATGGTCATTAATTAAGTGGTGGACAAAGTGTTGCCGTACCCATTCTTCGGGGGTCAAAATAATATATTTTTTACGGATAATATCCCAAATACACAATTTGTCATTGATTTTCTTTAATTTGTGGTCATAAGAAGGAAGATTGAGTAATTCCATTTTAACAGATAATTTTGGTTATTCAAAAATAACGAATGGAAACTGATTCATTGTTAAATTTGTAAAATGTTTATTGACAATTAATACAAAATCTCTTCTCAACATTAAAACAATAACAAATGAAAACAAAACAAGAAATTGTGGATAATTGGCTTCCACGCTACACAGGAGTAGCAATAGAGAATTTTGGACAGTATATTTTACTGACAAATTTTGCAAATTACGTTAAAATGTTTGCCGATCAATTCGAGGTTAAAGTGTTTGGTTCAGACCGACCCATGCAAACGGCAACCGCAAATAATATCACTATCATCAATTTTGGAATGGGTTCGCCGATGGCAGCCACCGTAATGGATTTACTTTCAGCCATTGAGCCAAAAGCGGTTTTGTTCTTGGGAAAATGTGGAGGTTTAAAGAAAAACTTGACTTTAGGAGATTTGATTATTCCTATCGCCGCTGTTCGTGGAGAAGGTACTTCAGATGAGTACATGCCGAAGGAAATTCCAGCTCTGCCTTCTTTTAGACTGCAACGTTCCGTTTCTTCAATTATTAAAAAACATGAGTTGGATTACTGGACGGGTTTAGTTTACACAACCAATCGTCGTGTTTGGGAACATGATGAAGAGTTCAAGCAATATTTAACGGATATCAGAGCCATGGCAATTGACATGGAAACCGCTACCATTTTCACCGTTGGTTTTGCCAACAAGATTCCTCATGGAGCTTTATTGTTAGTTTCAGATAATCCAATGACTCCCGATGGTGTTAAAACCGAAGATAGTGACAAAAAAGTTACCACAAATTTTGTGCAATCACATCTACAAATTGGTATTGATTCTTTGATTGAATTAGCCACTTCGGGTGAGTCTGTTAAGCATTTGAGGTTTGAATAAGTTAGTTATTTGTAACTTTTTATTAGGTACTTCAAACAGATAATAAAATGGGCTATTCTTTTTGAGAATAGCCCATTTTTTATTCAAGTAACTAATAATAAATCACTAATTACAATAATCTCTAATCACCGCATAAGCTGGTGTATATCCCAATTCTCCTGATTTACTAAGGTCATTACAACCATCAGTATCACCCAAAGCATGACGAATAATTCCTCTTACATAATACGCTTCTGCATATTTGCCGTTCAGTTTAATAGCGTTCGTACAATCCTGAATTGCTCCACGTTGATCACCCGTTTGCGACTTCAACATTCCTCTTGTGAAATATGCTTCTGAATACGTTGGATTTAATGCAATTGCCTTGTTGTAATCATCAATGGCAGTTTTTGAATCACCATTACGAGCTTTTGAAAGTCCACGATTATAATAAACTTCTGAACGTTCTGGTGACATTTCTGCCATTTTCAAACGCTCTTGAACGTTGTTTCTTAATTCATCTAAAACCTGTTTTGTGATAGCACCTGAAAAAACAACTTTATTATTTTCAATATTTCCAATTGAAACAGCCTTGGTGAAATCTTCAATAGCAGACTTAGTATTACCCAATTTACTTTTAGCAAAACCTCTTCCATAATAAGCCGTTGCATTTTCAGGATCTTGACCCAAGGCACGGTCGAAATCAATCAAAGCACCTTGATAGTCTTCCATTTGGCTTTTGCAATATCCCCTAAAATATAGTGACTCAGCATCTTCTGGGGTTAATTCCAGAGCCTTTCCATAATCACCAATTGCTCCTTTGAAATCGCCCATTTTCATCTTACTTAATCCTCTTCCCGAATAAGAAGCAGAACGTTTTGGACTTATTTCAATGGCTTTGGTAAAATCATCCAAACTACTTCTGAAATCTTCTAATTTTTGTTTAACCGTTCCTCTGGCAGTATATGCTTGAGCATTGTCTGGTGTAAGGTCGAGTGATTTATTATAGTCAGATAAAGCACCTTTAAAATTTTCTAATTTCGTTTTGCTTTGTCCACGAAGAAAATACGTTGGAGCATCAACTGGGTCAAGAGAAATACTACTATTGTAATCTTGCAAAGCCCCTTTATGGTCGTCTTGTCGAGCTTTGCTTTGTCCACGTCCAGAAAATGCCGAAGCATACCTTGGGTTCAGCTCAAGGGCTTTATCAAAATCATTAATTGCTCCACGATTATCTTTAAGATTTGCTTTTGTTACGGCTCTATTATAATGAGCAGCAGCATCATCTGGCTTCACGGCAATGGCTTGTGAAAAAGCAGTTTGAGCGGAAGCATAATTGCCTAAATTACTTTGCTTAACGCCATAATCCATTAAATCGGCAAATGATTGTTGAGCAAAAGAAGCAGTTGTGATTAGCAATGAAGCTAACAAGGATAATAAAAAACTTTTTTTCATGGGTTGTGTTGTGAAAAAACAATTTTTAGTGATTGAAACTTTGAAAATGCCCTTTGTCATAAAAATTAAACAAACACAAATGCAATATTTGAGCGTGAATGGTCTCATTTTCAATCAAGTGGCTAAAAAAAATCTACTATTAAAACGCTTAAATAATGGTAAAATCAGTTTGATTATTTGGTATAATTCATCAATTTTCTTGCCAAATTACTTAAAAAATGCTTGATTGCCAAAAAATACGCTTCAAACAATTCAGGTTAATAATCTGTAATTTTTTAATAGTGAAGCACTGACGAACTGAAATTAAAAATATTATTTGTGCCAAAAGGCAAATCAAGTAATCAAACTGTTTTTTAAACGAATAAACTATTTAAAGTAACTTTTCAAAATTAGATACGTTGAGATATTAACAAAACATTAACAAAAATTACTTCAAAGGCAAATGTATTTCCGCCATCATACAGCGTGCCGAACCGCCTCCGTTTCCTTCAATCATGGATAAATCAAAATGATGAATTGTACAATAATCGTCTAAAATATCAATTTGTTTTGGCATTAATGAATTATGGGCTGAACTTGACATTACCAACATCTTCTGTCCCGACTTACTTTTTATTTCCAACATATTTCCCGCAAACTGATTCATCTGTTCCAACGAAATTTCAACGACTCTTTTACCTGACTGTTCCAATGAATTTCTAACCATTAATCTTTCATCTAAATCTGGAATTGCCTCCAAACAAATTACTGCAAACATATCACCAACACACATGACCACATTCGTGTGATAAATCTGTTTATTAGAATCATCGACGGCATTAAATGTTACAATCTCATAATTCATTTGAGCAGAAAACTCTTTCAAAACATCTACGTTAGTTCGTGGAGATAGGCACGCATACGCAATCTTAAATTTACGATCAAGAACCATAGAACCCGTACCTTCCAAGAATTTATTTTCTTTCTCAAAATAGGACAAATCTACTTTACGATTAACGTAAAATAAGGCTGAAATTTGTTCAATAATATCTTCCCGACGCTCCAAACGACGATTTCCCGCCTGCATTGGATAAGTAATCAACGAGCCATTACCGTGAAAAGATACCCAATTATTTGGAAAAATGGAATCAGGCGTATGAGGTTCAGCCGTATCATCAATTACGATGATATTTACGCCCGATTTACGTAATTGCTCAACCATCTCATCAAATTCTCTGGTTGCTATATGTTGAGATTGTTCTTTATTTTGCTCCCCAAATTCAGCGTTTTGGAAAGTATTCGATTCGGCAGTTTCTTGGTTAAATCCAAAATTAACTGGACGAATCATGAGGATATTGGATGTTGTTTGTGAACGCATAGCTTTTATTTAGTTGTGATTTGTGAATTATCTAATTGTGAGTTAGTGAGTTGTGATTTAAAATCGGATTTCAATAATCACTAACTCACAACTGATAAACTAACAACTTAAAATTGTTCTCGTAATATCGGCATGGACATACAATGCGAACCGCCTCTTGCCCTTGAAAGTTCTGCCGAAGGTAACATAATAAAAGTATCTTTCATTGTTTCAGGATTTCGTCTTTCAGTTTCAAAATCTTGCAATAAATCTTCCATTTTTATGACTTCAAAGCCTGCATTTTTGAAGGCTTCGAGGGTTTTATCGTTACGGTCATAACCAATCACAACACCTTCTTTTATCGCTAAAAGATTACACGAATCCGTCCATTGTTCCCTTGCACCGTACGGGAATTCATTGTTTCCTGAATAAATAAACTTTACATCAAGTGGCTGACAATCAAGATCGTAGATTGATATTTCAGTTAATAATTCTTCTAAACTATCAATCACTCGCAAGTCATTTTCTTGTCCTCTTCTGAACTGGACGATATGTACTTCTTCTGCCTTTTTTGACTTTAATAATCCCGCATTTATCAAGGCTTCATCTTCGGCATTTATCTGAGGTTTTGCCAACGTTCCCAACAATACCCAAACACCCCTTTTTATCTGCGTAAAGACCGTATCAATGTGCATATAATCACGTTTATTCGGAATTTTTACGAGCGTAATTTTATCAACAATTTTCTTAGCAAATAAGATTTTAATGACTTGTTTTGCCGCATAAATGGTTGTTCTTTCTGAAATTCCAATTAACAAATGATTCTTTGCCACCATCATCACATCGCCACCTTCCAAAGTTGATTGGGCTTCTTCGGCTTGTTCTTCGGGTAACAAAAATAACGTTTCATTGTCAGGAATCTCAATTAAATTTTGACGAATTGCTGCGAAAATATCATGATTATAGAAAATGTACTGAACCAATAAGGCTTCACGAGTACGTGCCTGTTTTTTAGGACGATTTAACAAGATATGGTCATTAATCGTAATGCCAATATCACGGGTAAAAATGAAGTTTGGAATAGGAGGAAAAAGCATCTCACCCGTGGGCGTTGTGCCTGAAATAAGCGTTTTTGCCAATTCAGTGGGCGGAAGATTAAATAGTTCATCGTGGGTTGTGTACCATTCTTTTTCAATGGCACAAGCCGCTGCAACCAATTTCATGCGGGTTAAATCATTTTCGAGTATGTCAGATAACAACTTTTGGAGTTCAATAACTTTATCAGAATTGAAATATTCTGGACTGTCGGGTTTGAAAAATTTACGGTCATAATCAGCATCTATTTCAGCTAACTTCCCTTTAATTTTTTCTGGGTCAAGGAAATACAGCAAAGTTTTAACATACAAATCATACTCCTTCCTCCGCATGGTGTCGAGGTGAATGATATCCTCAAACAACCAATCTTGGGCTTTTGAAGGGACAACTTTGCCAAGTCCGCTGTCGGGGCTATGAATTAAAAGGCGTTGTAGTGTGCTTACTTCTGATGAAACAAAAATGGATTTTTGCATGGAATTATTGATGAAAATATGATTTTTCGCAATAAGGGGTTTTTTATTGATAATGTCAAGTAGATTGAGTGATTTTGTCTGGACGACCCCGTCTGAATTTGGGTTTATGGGATTAGTGGATTTTTAGGATTAGTAATTCAAATAATTTTGAGTTTTCCAAATTAATCCGATTTGTAGAATCCAATTAATCCATAAATCCTAAAATCCCAACTCAGACAATACGCACAAACAAAAATTTCCAACAAACCCAATTCTAAGGAAAGTACAATTCAGAAACTTTTTTCCGCTACTTAGAGTTGTTCTAAATAAATACTTGGATAGCAAAAGCGGAAAACGTAATTTTGTAGCGGAACAAATCACGAAATACAAATAATACAACATAATGTTAAAAATCAGCAATTTACAGGCTAAAATAGGAGATAAAGAAATTTTAAAGGGCTTAAACTTAGAAGTAAAAGCGGGCGAAGTTCATGCTATTATGGGTCCAAACGGTGCGGGTAAAAGTACGCTTGCATCCGTTTTGGCAGGTCGTGATACTTACGAAGTCACCAACGGAACAGTTGAATTTGAAGGAGAAGACTTATTAGAATTAGCTCCCGAAGAACGTGCTGCCAAAGGTGTTTTCTTGGCTTTTCAATATCCAATAGAAATTCCAGGTGTTTCAACAACTAATTTCTTGAAAACGGCTGTGAATGAAATGCGTAAATACCGTGGTGAAGACCCAATGGATGCGGTGCAGTTTTTGAAGATGTATAAGGAGAAAATGAAGATTGTAAATATCGACCAATCTTTATTGAATCGTTCATTAAATGAAGGGTTTTCGGGCGGTGAAAAAAAGCGTAATGAAATCTTCCAAATGGCGGTTTTGAATCCAAAATTAGCTATCTTGGATGAAACAGATTCTGGACTTGATATTGATGCTTTACGCATTGTGGCTGAGGGAGTTAACAAATTAAAATCACCCGATAATGCTACGATTGTGATAACACATTATCAACGTTTATTGGATTTTATTGTTCCAGATTTTGTTCATGTACTATACAAAGGTCGCATCGTGAAATCAGGCACAAAAGAATTAGCTTTGGAATTGGAAGAAAGAGGGTATGATTGGATTAAGGAGGAGCTTGGAGAAACGGTTTAGATTTTCAAATTATGACATTAAAACTTAGAGTTCGTATTCGTCGTTATATAAATGTGAGAAATTATATTGAAAGCAAAAATATAAGATGTCGATTTACAAATAGTATGGAAGAATTGAGGAGACGTTTGATGTCATAAATAGACACTGTTAAAGTATATAAATTTGTATGGTGGTTAATAATTTCCACCAAATTTTACTATGAACAATACAGACTTAAAAACTCAATTAATCGCAGATTTCAAAACTGCCGAAGGACGCATGAATGGCGAAGCAAAATCTGCCGTGCATTTGGTTCGTCAGCAAGCGTTGGAGCGTTTTGATAAATTGGGTTTTCCCACTATTAGACACGAAGAATGGAAATATTCTAACGTTAAAAACTTGGTTAATCAAGCATTTGAATTTAATGCTGTAACTAATTTTTCAGCAAAAGACTTAGAAGAAATGTCCATTCCGAATCTTGAAGGCAATATTTTATATTTTATTAACGGA
>JAYUIP010000523.1:0-1969 GCA_043765945.1 Arcicella sp. | reverse complement strand
GACAACGGCGAGGAGGACACAGACAACGGCGAGGAGGACACAGGCAACGGCGAGGGGGACGCTGACAACGGTGAATTCAAAGGTTTTACCGTATTTTTCTTTCCATTTTTTGTGACATTTTTAGTTAAATTATTTTCTTTTAAATCACTGCCAAAACGATATACCAATCCAACCCCAACCATAAAAAATAGTCCAGCCAAGAGAAACAACCACCTTTTTTTGAATCCTCTGGGAGACTCAGACATCGGTTGTTCAGCTATTTTCTGTCTGAGTTTGTTGTATGCAGACGAATCAAACGGGACATCTACCTTATCAGAGGCTTCTCTGAAAAGGTCATCCAGTTCATCATCGGACATATCCCACCACTTTTCTGACATTTTGTTTTCTTTATTTTATACTGATTATATTTTAAAAGTTTTAAGTTGATAATGACTTAAAGACTTCCTTCACTCTTTACTCAACATTTCTCTCAAGTTAATCCTTGCCCTTGCCAAATTTGACTTTGAAGTACCAATTGAAATTCCCAACTTTTCTCCAATTTCCTCATGGGAATATCCATCAATCACAAAAAGGTTAAAAACGGTTCGGTAAGCGGGCGAGAGTTTCTGAACAAAACCTAAAAGTTCTTCATAAGATAAATCTGAGGAAGCATCTTTACTATCACTTATCATGTATTCAGTTGCTTGAATATCGTCGTGGTTATAATGTTTGTGGTTTTGGCGGTAATAATCCAACGCTGTATTTACCATTATTCGCCTCAACCAATTTTTAAAAGACTTCGTTAAATCAACTTTTTCGACATGATTAAAAACCTTAATAAAACCATCATTGGCAATTTCAACGGCTTCATCACGGGTGCGGGTATAACGCAAACACACACTCATAGCGTAGCCATAGAACTGCCTATAAAGCAATTCTTGGCTTTTGGGGTTGCCAAGTCGGCAGCCTTCCAGCAGGGCTTCAAGTGTATGATTTCGATCTATGGTGATGGGCATTTTGATGGTACTGTGGCTAAAATTAAACTATTTTTCCAAGTTGCACTATCAATATCTTTTAAAAATACGGACAATGTGATTAAATGGTTGCGTTTGCGGAAAGAAATTCAAATTTCGGAGATTTTCCGTAACTTTGTCAAAATAATATCCTAAAAAAACAATGACTATTCATAGAGAAAGCAAAGGAACTATCTTGGTAACCACCCTATTTTTGATACTTCTAAACGGAATAACGGCTTATTTTTTTCCAGAAAACGATACGCTTCGTAAAATTGTAGTGGTTTTAAGTATAATTTTAGCAATAATCGTGCTTCAATTTTTCCGTGTACCTGTGCGTACAACGGTTCAGAATCCAAAATACATTATTGCTCCTGCCGATGGCAAAGTGGTTGTAATTGAGGAAGTTATAGAATCGGAATATTTCAGAGATGCTCGTCGTCAGGTTTCGATTTTCATGTCGCCAATTAACGTTCATATTAACTTCAATCCGATTTGTGGAATTATCACTTACTTCAAATATCACCCAGGAAAATTCTTGGTGGCATGGCATCCAAAATCGAGTACGGACAATGAAAGAACAACCATCGTCAGCAAACACGCCAACGGAACGGAGGTGCTTTTCAGACAAGTGGCAGGTTTCATGGCTCGCAGAATTTGTTGGTACGTGGAAGTAGGAACGAAAGTTGAGCAAGGAAAAGAATTTGGGTTCATCAAATTCGGTTCAAGAATTGACATTTATCTGCCGTTGAGTGCCAAGATTTTGGTGAAATTAGATGACATTCCTGTGGGCGGGGAGACGGTGATTGCGGAATTGGTTTAGACTGTAGTCCGATGCTTCCGCATTGATTTTGAAAAAATTGATTTGAGAATTTAAAAAATATTGAAAACAGGGCTAAAAGTGATTTTAGCCCTGTTTTTTTATAACTTTTACTCTTGCCTCAACGTAGAAATTGCATACAATGGAAATACATTTA
>JAYUIP010000522.1:0-5717 GCA_043765945.1 Arcicella sp. | reverse complement strand
GTTGAAATTGCCGTGGAAGTGGCTGGACTTAGAAAATTGGGTTGCAATGATTTTGCCCATTCCACTAAATTAATGCCCATGTTACGCCCAGAAGCAATTTCTGCCCACGCCCAAATGTATTGGTCAGTATAATCATTACGCACGGCAATAGTACTTGAAGCAATCCAAGTTCGTGAGAGAGCATTCTGATAATAAGGCTCCCAACCGAAAACGGAAGGTTGATCAATCAAACTCATCTGCATTCGATACATTTGCCAATCCAGAAATTCAAAATATTTCCGAAAAGCCACCGTATCAGTTGCCATATTTGGAACAACTTTATTGAAAAAACGGAGCGAACCACCCGCCAATTCAAGGGGAGATTTTATAATTGCTCCAATGTTATCAACGTCATAAAAAATATCACTCGTTAACAACTTTCTTAAAACAGGTTCGATGGCAAAGTTATTCGCAGGACTTTTGAAAAAATCAGCTAAAGGAATAATCACATTGGTCTCAATATCAGCCGTTACAGTCGGGTTTACGTACCATTTAAACAATTTGCGACAAATGAATTTTGATGCTTCTGGGTGTGCCATCAACATATCCACTAAATTGTTTAGTTCAGTATCGCCGCCCGTTGCTGAATTTACGCCCGTGATAGTCGTATTGCTATATTTTGCGGAGAATGTTTTGTTGGTAATATCGTGCTTAGAAAGGTCAAAAGCTGAGCCAAAAGTTGTTGAGCCTTCTTGCCAATGATTGGTATAATACCAACCCGTCAGAACTCTGGCAGCGGCTTTAACATCGTCTTCGGTGTAGTTCAAATTACCCACAAAATCCTTCTCTCCTACCGTAAAAAGCTCTTGCAATTCACGGGCATAGTTTTCGTTTGGACTGTTCTTAACATTCTCATTTCCATTGAGATACAACAACATAGCCGGGTCTTTTGTGATAACTTTTACAAAGGTTTTAAAGTTTCCCAACGAGTTCTGACGAATGGTGTCTAAATATCGCCAAACATAACGATAATCACTCACCATTTCACGGGTTGTTACGAAGTGATTTTGCCAAAAAACCGCCAATTTCTCCAATAAACTTATAGGTATATCTTGCCTAACTAATTGGGCGTGCCACCAATATTTGATGTATGAACTCCAATCAAAATTATCAACCCCACGGAACGGACTTGTCACGAAAGGTTGTCTATAATAACTGGAACTTTCATTAAGAATAATGGGTGGCGATGGATTGTAATTGACATTATTGAGCAAGTCTGTATATGCTTGCAAGGCAGTTTTACCCGTAAAACTGGCAATTTCCGTTTTGGTTGGACCCGCTGTTGCTCGTCGAAGCAAATGAGCCGCTGTTTCAGTAGTAAGAATAGGAGAATATTGGGATAAATACGCCATAGCAAGGGATGAAATTTAAAGAATAGTATGATTGAAGGGCGTACAACATGACACAAATATATTAGAAGAAAATTTAAAATGATTGAAAATGGCACAAGAATGAGTGAGCGGACAAATTAGTATTAAATTTAAAAACTTTCACAGAATCACCATAAAATAAATTTCATACAAAAAATGATAGATTCAGATACAATTAAGATTTCAATGGTGTAGATTTACCAAAATAGACAAAAGGTATTTTTTACTTAATGCTAATTCTATGAAAATATTAATTGAACAATAACACCCCTGATTAATAAATTACCTGAATGAAATCCAACTCGCTACAATTCTATGGAATCGTTGTTATTATAACAATATTTCTATTTTTTTCTATCTACACTTTGGAGTATTTCACTGGAAACGGTGATGGAATATGGCACAATTTTGATGTTCTTGAAATATCATTCAAGGTTCTGCTGTTTGAATCTTTTATTTTTCTAATATTTTATGGGATAGGCAAATGGAAGCCATGGTTTACTAATGTTTTTTTATCTTTTATCACAATAGTAACCACCTTAGTTTTGGTCGAATTTACGTTGGGATTACTCATCAAAATGAATGATTCGAAGCCAAAATCCCATTCGCAAAAAACCTCCATCGAACGCCCAGACCATACGCAATTTGTTGTTTTGGACGACACTTTGGGCTATAAAGCCAAACCGAATTGGCATCTTCAATGGCAACCTTCAAAAGGCTGGAAGTCCCTTTCGTTTTCAACCGACTCTCTTTCTCGTAGGGTTGTTCCCCCGAACGAAAGTTCGAAAATTTTCAAAAATAAATTTGCCCTTTTCTTAGGGTGTTCATACACGTACGGTGATGGTGTGTCTGATGAAGAAACGATGCCTTATTTCTTCGAGCAAAAAGCCCAAAATTACGTTGCTCAAAATTATGGTTTTATGGGCTATTCCCCTTTACAGTCATTGGCGTTGCTTCAACATAGAAACCTTCGGAAGGAAATAAAAGAGCAACAAGGTTTTGCGGTTTATACCTACATTAACGACCAAATCGATCGTGTAATTCCTGCATCACGATGGATTGAGTTAATGAAGGGACGTTTCCCAAATTTAATTCATCAATCTATGATTACTGATGGAATTTTCTTGAAAAAACATCATGTCCTTTATGACTTCATACACTGGGCTGGCAATACAAACACTGCTCAATATTTCAGAATAGGTTATCCCAAAATTCACAATGATGCTCATTATCAATTAGTTGTGGATGTATTAAAGAAAACAAAAGAAGAATACAAACAACAGTTTGACAATGATAATTTCTATGTTATTATCTTTCCTGGTAGCCCTTTGGAACCTTCTATGAAAACGATGTTTGACCGTTCAGCCATAAAATATTTTGACTACTCAAAACTCCTTAATTTAGAAAAAAATTATCTCCCCTTCGATTCTGCCCATCCCAAGGGCGAAGTATATAAATTAGTAATGGATAAATTTTACAGCGATTTAGAAAAGGAAAAAACACTAATTTGATTAGTTATAAATTTGTGTGTATTTGTAAACTCAAATAAATAAATTCTTTCTGGCAAGATTCTTGAACGTCGTATTGTAAAATGGTTGCTATAATAATTTAGCTACCTCTTGCGTTAAATTGTCAACTAAAAGCACACATGAAAAGAATCAAAATATTTGCTCTTATTACAATTGTTTCAATAGTATCATTTCAAGGTTGTCGGACTGTTCAACAACCACAAATCGTCGCTCAAATTGAGGAAGAAACCATAAAGGTTCCTGAGCCAGAAAAAGTTGAGGAACAAGGGATTAGCTTTTATGAAGGCAATCTTCAAGCTGCTTTTGAAAAGGCAAAATTAGAAAATAAATTGGTTTTTGTAGATTGTTATACCACTTGGTGTGGACCATGCAAAATGCTGAAACAATACACTTTCAAGGACGTTATTTTGGGCGATTACATGAAAGAAAATTACGTTTCATTAGCCATTGATATGGAAACGCCCGAAGGAGAAATATTGGCTAAAAAATATGGAATTGAGGCTTACCCAACCCTTTTATTTTTGGATAAATATGGAAGAGTTGTCAATCATCAAGTTGGAGGAATTGGAGCAGAGGCACTTTTAGCAAAAGCCGAACAAACCGTCCGCAATAAGATGTAGCACTTAGTGAATAGTTTAATTTATACGAAAGCCCTCAGATTTTTGAGGGCTTTTTTCATGGTTTCATTTCCTCCCAAACCAATTTCTCCACTTTTTTCGTAGCCGTTAAAAAATTAATTCCGACACCAATACAAGTTTTACTTTGATGAAAATAAGGTTGTAAATATCCTTTGTCTCGGACCTGTTGAAGAGCCTCTTCTGCTGATTCATCTAACTTAAATTCAAAGGCATAAATATAGTCGTTTACTTTCACCAAAGCATCCATTCTACCATCAGAAGTTTGTACTTGACTTTCTACGTAAATACCTAATAATCTGAAAGTTAAATGAATAATAGCGTGATAAAAGTGTTCATTTTCTTTTTGCCAAACTTCATAAGGAAGACTTTTGAAAACACTATTTAAAATACTTTCAACTTTCTTTAAATCATTTATTTTCAACGCATTCCGAATCTCAGTTGTCATAACTTGAATAGGCTCGTTGTAGCTATGCGTGTAGGCATCCGCCAGTAAGCTCACATACGAGCGACGCACTTCTTCATTTGGATAACTCAATTCATACAAATCATCCTCTTCATTATAGTTTTTAATCGTTAAATAACCTGTTTGGAACATCAATGGAATTAACTGTAAACGCTCAATATCGTAGGCTTTGAGTTGTAAAGATGGAATTTTAATATCCTCAAAATCATACTTCTGATTGCTTAAATTAAGATTTAGCAAAAACGTTGGTGTACCCGTTTCAAACCAATAATTGTTAAACTCTCCATTCGAAACGAAAAAACTAAGGAGTGAAAAAGGATTATATATCTGGTTTTTCCCTCCCCAAGAATACCCATTGTACCATTTTTTCATTTTAATTATGTCATACTGCTGATACTCTTCAACAAAATTACTTTCCAATTCTGCCTGACTAATACCACAAATAGCTTCAAACTCTTTATTGACCGTTAAATCTCTGAGATTATTTAAGTCTGAGAAAATACTAACTCGTGAAAACTGCGATACGCCCGTAATGAACACTAATTTTAAATAAGGGTCAGCATCTTTTAGAATCGAATAAAATGATTTCATAATATTCCGATTCTCAATAGCCTTAGGGTTGTCTGTTCCTAAAAAATCAATAATTGGCTTATCGTATTCGTCTATCAAAATCACTACGTTACCATATTTTTCTGATAATTTTTCAATGAGTTCTTTAAATTTTTGATCTATTTCAACAGCCTCAAATTGAACACTATATTTGTCTGCAATTTCATTCAAAACCTTCTGGATTGCTTGTTCAAGCCCCATTGATTTATGCCCAATATTACTAAAAGAAATTTTTATGACTGGGTTCGTTTCTTCCCAATTCCATTTTCCATAAATATTTAGCCCTTCAAAATATTCCTTTTTCCCTTGAAATAAATAGTCTAACGTACTCACAAACAAGGATTTACCAAATCTACGAGGACGTGAAAGGAAATAATATTTACTTTGATTTATAATCTTATACGCCAAAGCCGTTTTGTCCACATAGACATAACCGCCTTTGCGAAGTTCTGAAAAATCTTGTATGCCAACAGGATATCTTTGCATTTAGTAAAAATTGAATTTGATTATTACAAAATTATGTAAAAATACGAGAAAACGGCTTTTTGTAGTAAAGTTGAACAAAGGCAATCCTAATTTTATCGTAACTTTGTGGAATAGAATTACTCATTCTATCAATCACTCATTCTATCATTACATGAAAATATCCCTAAATTGGCTTAAACAATTCATAGAAATAACAGAATCCGCTCAGGAATTAAATGAACTCCTCACGGGAACGGGCTTGGAAGTAGAATCCATTGAACGCCATGAGGTAATTTTAGGTGGCTTGCAAGGTTTTGTCGTAGGAGAAGTTCTCACTTGTGAGCGTTTTGAGGTAAAAGAAAAACAACTCAGCTTAACCACGGTGGACATCGGAACGGGTACGCCTTCACAAGTAATTTGTGGTGCTTCAAACGTTCAGGCAGGACAAAAGGTCATTGTGGCAACTGTTGGAACTACCCTTTATGACCACGCCAAAGGGGAACCCATTTTCCAGATTACCAGCAAAAAAACCTACGGACATCTATCAGAAGGAATGATTTGTGCGGAGGATGAATTGGGTTTAGGAGCGTCTCACGATGGTATT
>JAYUIP010000521.1:0-1980 GCA_043765945.1 Arcicella sp. | reverse complement strand
ATCTTCCGATACAACTCTAATTCGATAAGACCCATTTTTATACTTATCGGGCAAAATCATGGAAAAGGTAGGATTTTTTTGTCCAGTGGCTAAATTTACATAGTTGGTATCATTCGTTGAACTTATTTGCACTGCGTAAGAAATATCAGTCGCTTTTGGATTACTAAAATAAACCGACATAGCTAAATTTAGGGGAAAACAGAGGAGATTTATGTTGTTATACATTTCTGGCGTTATCCCGATTTGATAAGACAGTCCTTCAATTTTAATCTTCGGACTGAATGAACTAATTGAACCAACGCCACAAGAATTTGAAACAGATTTTAACTCAAATATTCCTGCTGGAAGATTGTTTTTTTCAAAATAGTTTTCATTATTTTCTGTGCCAAACGTACTTCCTTCTTTACCAAATATTTTTTTGGTATTATCACTGAAAACAACTTCAAAAGGACCCCCGCCTGTAATACTTATACTGGATGATAATTTCTCGCCACCATTAGTGAAACTGTAAGAAGTGCTTAAAGAACCTACTGGTTTAGTTTTAATGAACACGTATAAATAATTACTGTAGGTAAGTGGATTGGTTGAATAAACCCTTATTTTATAATTTCCTGCGGAATTATTCATTGGAATTGTCAATTCCCCAGATTTTTCTTTGGTTGTTAAAAACGTAGTTGCTTGTGAGAGTCCTTGTAAAACTATTTCAAATTTCAATTCACTATTTGCATCAAAATTACCTTCGGAAGTAATGTTATACTTAATTTTTTCACCAACGCAATAAGTCGGTTTATCGGTCAAATTTGAACTTTTTAAATACAGAAAGTTTGATGCACCCGCCGTGATATTCACATTTTGAACATAATTATTGGTAACAGTCCCAATGCCACATTCATTTGAGATTGACTTTAAAGTATATGCCGTTGTTTTGGGCGTATATACCTCGATGGGAATGTTTTCAGCATTACCAAAATCATTTAAAGAATTAGAAGCAAATACGTTGCCGTCACTTAATTCCGTGATAACACTACCGCCTCCTTTTACGCTAATGAATAAATTACTAAGAGCTGGTTGAGCATAAGTTTGAGTGGCACTATTAAAGAAACTGCCACGAGGTTTTTCGAGCGTTTTTAAGGTATTTGATAAATATTGGTCAAAAGTTTCATTAGAATAAACATTGAGCGTATTATTTAACAGTACTGCTAAGGCAACCGTTCTATACCCTAACTTATCTTCAATATTACTGGGAACAACAAATTCTAAAAAATTACCATCAACCAAAGTGGCGTTAACGTCTATTGTACCAATTGTTCCAACCGTTGATTTCATCCTTATACCATATTTATCATTAGGATTAAGGGCATAATTAGCTTTAATTCTAACCCTTGCTTTGGTATCGGCACAGTATCTAATATTAGGAATTGAATCTATTTTTACGCCAGGTTTTACGGTGACTGTCATTTTGTTTTTCCCTGCTCCCACACCACATCCCGAAGAAAAGGATTCTACAAAATATTGCGAATCTTTTTCTGGATAAACGTCTATATTTTGACCAGAAAAGGCTCCAACATTTATCTTTTTTCCATCGCTCAAAAGAATTGAAAAGGGAGCTTTACCAGTCAATGCGAGTTGTAGGATTACTTTTTGCCCATAATTAATGCTCATACTTGGTGAAACGACTTCCACATTTGGCTTGGCAAGAACTTCTATATATTGCGGTTGGAAAGAAGATATTATGGCAGGATTTGAGCTAATTAATTGAAAGCCTTGATAATATCCCGTAGGAACATTATCGCCAATTTTGAAAGAAATTACACCGTCTTGAACAAGGGTAGCATCAACATCATAATAATCTTTATCCACCAAATCTCTCTTGATCCGCACTTTAAATTTATTGTCCTTATCAAATATAGTGGTTGTGGAATACGTCATGTCGTAATTGACACTTTTGCACATAGAAGAACCAGGCGTATTCACAATTTT
>JAYUIP010000520.1:0-5739 GCA_043765945.1 Arcicella sp. | reverse complement strand
TTGCTGGCACCTTAGATCGACCTGATATGGGACAAGTTTTTATTGCTAATCAAGAAGTTACTAATTTCAAAAATAACGACTTAGCTAAATTTAGAAATGAAAAATTGGGCTTCATTTTTCAGTTTCATAACCTATTAGGAGAGTTTACAGCTTTAGAAAATGTTTGTATGCCTGCGTTTATCGGAGGAAAAGAAACTGGAGTTAAAGAGAAAGCGGAAGAGTTACTCGTGTTATTGGGATTAAAAGATAGAATCCATAATTTACCCTCGCAAATGTCGGGAGGGGAACAACAACGTACCGCCGTGGCACGTGCTTTAATCAACTCACCGTCCATTATTTTTGCCGATGAACCATCGGGTAATTTAGACTCAAAAAATGCCCAAGAACTCCACCAACTTTTCTTTGATTTGAGAGATAAATTCAATCAAACCTTTGTAATTGTTACTCACAATGAAGAATTGGCAAATATGGCGGATAGGAAATTAGTGATGCAGGATGGAATTTTTTATTAACATAATCATAAAACAGCCTTCAAATCATTGATTTGAAGGCTGTTTTGTGATCCCGACAGGATTCGAACCTGTGACCCACAGATTAGAAATCTGTTGCTCTATCCAACTGAGCTACGGAACCTTTTAAAATAAAATAGTTACCATAAAATGATAACTATTTCAGTCGGGGTGGCAGGATTCGAACCTACGGCCTCCTGCTCCCAAAGCAGGCGCGATACCGGGCTACGCTACACCCCGAAAATTATAACCTGTTACAGAATCAAAAAAAGAGTTTTACTTTTATCAACTTTGCGGAGAGTGAGGGATTCGAACCCTCGGTACCCTTGTGAGGTACGGCAGTTTAGCAAACGGCTCCTTTCGGCCTCTCAGGCAACTCTCCTTAACACATTTAGTTTCTCTTTTGATGCCTTTTTTGTGTTTAGGTTCTGCAAAGGTACATCTCTTTTGAGTAAAGATGCAAGTCGTTTGGAGAAAAACTTGAAATATTTTATGAGTTTTTTGTTAATAACACTGTATTAATTTGAAAAACAGTGAGTTAATATACGTTTAACTCCCAAGTATTTTTAACATAATCCTATTTTATGAATGGGGGTTTTCTTAAATTTGAATGTCTTTTGTATAATTCCAGTACATTAATATCAAAAAATAAAATCATGAAATGGTCTAAATCTGTACTGTTCTTCTTTTTTTTAGGTACGATGCTTTCGTGTTCCACAACGAGTGTGATGAGATTACGCCCAGTTGAGCAAGAAAGTTTTTCGGATGGTGGAAAGCAAATTGTTAAACAAGAAAAAAATGGTGTAAAAGTGGTGGCTTCATACGATGGTCGTTTTGAGCAATACATGGTTTTTGATGTGGAGGTCTTTAATAATACAGAACAAATACTTATCATTTCTCCTAAAGATTTCATTTTCATTCCGCTTGATGAAAATAAGCAAAATTTGGTTTCAGCGGATGGAAAATATCTTTACGCTTATCAAGGAATTGAACCTCAACAACAAATTAATTATGTTCAACACGAAATAGCGAATCAGGAGGCAAAAATCAAACGGGCGAGAGTTGTGGACACAGTTCTATTTGTTGGTGGGATAGTAGCCCTCATTGCAGGTAGTTCTGGACGTTCGGAGAGTGCTTGGAGAACTGCCCAATTAGGAGAAGTTGTGGTGCAAGTTACTCAGGTAAAGCGAATTATTGACCATAATAATTATTACTCAAAAATGGACAAACTGAATCGGGAAGGGCAAGTTTGGTCACAAGAGAATTTTAGAACTTCCACGCTTCAACCTGGTCAATCCATGCGAGGAGGTGTATTTTTAGAATCAAATTCAAGGGCAAAATTTGTTCAACTTTCTTACAAAATAGACAATGACCCGATTAATTTTCTGTTTGAACAATGGTTTGAAGAAAGGCGATAACATCACTTAAAATCTTATACACAATGATTTGTTTTAATAAATGGGTAAGGAACTAAACATTTCTTACCCATTTCTATTTTATATCATTAAAGTTTTCCAATTTTTTAAGACCTTTACAATTCTTTAAAATATAGTTTTTGATTGTTGATTTTAGGTATTACTGATAATTGATAATTGATAACTGATAACTGTTATCAAATGGATATATTAAAAAGCTCTCGACTTGATTCTCTTCGGTATGATATTCGAGGTCCTGTTTATGAAAAAGCCCTTCAATTACAACGGGAAGGCTATAAAATTACTTCCTTGAACATTGGAAATCCTGCAGCATTTGGTTTTGAAACACCCGATGAGATTATTCATGACATCATCATGAACATCCGTAATGCCCAAGGATATGCAGATTCTCGTGGATTGTTTTCTGCCCGTAAAGCTGTGATGCAATATTATCAAAGTCAAGGAGTGAAAAATATTGAAATTGATGATGTTTTTATTGGAAATGGCGTAAGTGAGTTAATTGCTTTGGTGATGACTGCCTTGCTTAATCCAAATGATGAAATCCTTATTCCCTCACCCGATTATCCCCTTTGGACAACCTCCGTGAGTCTTGCAGGTGGCACCCCCGTACATTATGTGTGTGATGAAGAATCAGAATGGAATCCCGATTTAAAAGATATTGAGTCAAAAATTACAAAGAAAACCCGTGGAATTATATTAATAAATCCTAATAATCCAACTGGTGCAGTTTATGACAAAGAGATTGTGGAAGGAATCGTTCGTTTGGCTGAAAAACATAAATTGATTGTGTTTGCTGATGAGATTTATGACAAAATTCTTTATGATGGAGCAACGCATCATTCAACCGCTGGAATGTCAGAGGAGACGTTGATAATCACCATGGGCGGAATGTCTAAAAACTACCGTGCTGCGGGTTTTAGAGGAGGTTGGATGATTTTGACGGGAGCAAAACACAAGGCAAAATCTTACATTGAAGGGCTTTCTTTCATGGCTTCGATGCGATTATGTTCAAATGTAATTACCCAATACGGAATTCAAACAGCTTTGGGGGGCTATCAATCCATTAATGATTTGGTAATTCCTACGGGTCGATTGTACAAACAAATGGAATTATCTCACCAAAAATTAATTAATATTCCAGGCATAACTTGTGTACGTCCAAAAGGAGCCATGTATCTTTTCCCAAAGATTGATTTGAAGCAATTCAACTTCAAAAATGATGGTGATTTTGTGTTAAGTTTATTAGAAGACCAACGCATTTTAGTAGTTGCTGGCGGAGGATTTAATTACAAACAACCCGACCATTTTAGGATTGTTTTTCTCCCTCATCTTGAGCAATTAGGTATTGCAATGGACAAAATTGGCTTACATTTTGAAAATAATCGAAAAAAGTGATGTTAGATATCGAGGTCATTTCAAACCTAATTTTCATGACAATAAGTAATTAATATAATTTAGAGTAGTATTTTATTTCATGTAAACAATTGGTAATGCGGTATTCTAAATACTAATCACTATTTGGTAAATTTTAAATAGTCAGAAGTTTTTGAATACTTGACTATCTGAGACTTACTAAAAATCTTCCATCTCATCCAATAACATTTGATATGCACCTTTTAACTCTTTAAAAGTTTTTTCATTGCCAAATTTTCGAGTCAAATCTATTCCCAAAATATAAATTTTTTCGGCTAATTGTTGCTCCCCTAATTCTACATACAAAGCACCTAAATGATAATAAGTAGCTAAATAATCAGCATGATTTTTTAGTAGATATTCAAAAATTTGTCTTGATTCATTTTTGTCAAATTTTAACAATTCAGTTGCCAAAGCATAATGATTAAAAGGGTCTTGTGGTTCTTCCTTCACAAATTGTCTAAGTATTTCTAATCTGTTGTTCATAAAATATTTATTTTATAAAAATTAGTATGCTTGCATACTAATTTTAAAACTTTTCGTTAATATTGCAGGAAAATATGTAATTTTATTACGGTTTAAATCTAATTCCACATTGAACAGATGTGAAAAATAAATTATCATGAAAATTTTAGTTTGTGTAACAAGTGTCCCCGATACAACAGCGAAAATATCGTTTACAGACGGAGATACCAAATTTAATAAAGCAGGAGTAACTTTTATCACGGGTCCTTATGATGATTATGCACTATCTCGTGC
Organism: Arcicella sp.; assembly: GCA_043765945.1. GTDB lineage: Bacteria > Bacteroidota > Bacteroidia > Cytophagales > Spirosomataceae > Arcicella. Next base: position 1,622 of record JAYUIP010000520.1, on the reverse strand, counting down.
AGTTGAATTGAAGGAACAAACAGGTGGAACGGTTACAGTTCTGAACGTTGGAGAGGCTGATTCTGAGCAAGTTATTCGTAAATGTCTTGCCATTGGAGCAGACGATGCCATTCGTGTTAATTGTGAGCCAAAAGATTCTTATTTTACGGCAGTACAAATTGCAACAATTGCCGCCCAAGAGAAATATGATCTGATTTTGATGGGTCGTGAATCAATTGATTACAATAGCGGTGTTATTCATGGATTGGTTGGGGAAATGTTAGGAATTCCTTCATTATCACCCGTCATGAAATTAGATATTGAAGGTACAACTGCAAAAATGACACGTGAAATTGAAGGTGGTAAAGAAGATATTGAAGCCACTTTACCTTTAGTTTTAGGATGTCAAGAACCAATTGCAGAGTGGAAAATACCAAATATGCGTGGAATTATGACCGCAAGAACTAAACCATTAAGAGTTGTGGAACCTGTTGGAGAAGACATGACTTTTACTGAAAAATATATGTTGCCCGCTCCAAAAGGTGCTTGTAGAATGATTTCAGCCGAGAATGCGGAGGAGTTAATTGCTTTACTGAGAAGCGAAGCGAAGGTATTATAAATTGTAGGTCAGGTTTCTAACCTGTCAGTTTGATAACCAGCGATAGGCTAAAAACCTGTCCTAATAAAAATAAAGATATGTCAGTCTTAATATTCACAGAAATTGATAATGGAGCGTTGAAAAAATCATCGCTCGAAGCCGTTTATTATGGTTCAGAAGTAGCCAAAATGAAAGGAACAACTGCTACTGTTTTAGCCATTGGAACGGCAACAGACGATGAATTAGCAATGGCAGGTAATTTTGGAGCATCAAAAGTGCTTCATGCCAACGACCCCAGACTTGCCTTGGGAAATATCCAAGCCTATTCTGATGTACTATCAATGGCTGTTGCTCAGGAAGGGACGACAATAATTATTTTAGCAATGTCTTCTTTGGGTAACGCAGTTGCTGCCAGAGTTGCGGCAAAGCTACAAGCTTCCATCGTTTCAAACGTTACGGAATTACCTGATTTTTCAGATGGATTCAAAGTGACTCGTAGTATTTATACGGGTAAAGCCTTTGCAAAAGTTGAAATGAAAGGTGAAAAACAGATTCTTGCTGTTAAGAAAAATGCCATTGCCATAGTGGAATCGAGTAATTCAGCAACGGTTGAAGTATTTACGCCAACGTTGAAAGATTCTGATTTTGTGGTGAAAGTAACAGGTACTCACAAGGAATCAGGTACGGTTTTGTTGCCAGAAGCAGATTTAGTAGTTTCAGCAGGACGAGGTTTGAAGGGACCAGAAAATTGGGGAATCGTTGAAGATTTAGCGAATGCACTTGGTGCTGCTACGGCTTGTTCAAAACCCGTTTCAGATTTAGATTGGAGACCTCACAGTGAACACGTTGGGCAAACAGGAATTAAAGTTTCTCCAAATTTATACATTGCTGCGGGTATTTCAGGAGCAATTCAGCATTTGGCTGGGGTGAATTCATCGAAAGTTATTGTAGTAATTAACAAAGATCCAGAAGCGCCATTTTTCAAAGCCGCAGATTATGGCATTGTAGGCGATGTTTTTGACATATTACCAAGACTAACAAAAGC
>JAYUIP010000519.1:0-1985 GCA_043765945.1 Arcicella sp. | reverse complement strand
TTTTGATAAATTGCACGGTAAAGAGCTGTCATACAACAACTTAGTCGATGTTGATGCTTGTATAACTTTACTGGATGAATTTGAAGAAACTTCATTTGTCATCATCAAACATACCAATGCTTGCGGTGTCGCAACGGCTCCAACCGTACATGAGGCATATAAAAATGCTTTTGCTTGCGATACTATTTCGGCTTTTGGGGGCGTTTTGGCAACCAACGGAACGGTTGATAAAGCATCGGCAGAAGAGATGAATTCTTTGTTTTTCGAGATATTAATTGCTCCAGATTTCACAGAAGAGGCATTGGTTGTATTGAAATCTAAAAAGAACCGTATCTTATTGAAACGCAAGGAAATACAGGTTTCAAAAATGATGTTTAAGACACTTTTGAATGGTGTTTTGGAACAAGATAAAGACTTGTCAACCGAAAAAATTGCGGACTTTAAAACCGTTACAGAAAAAGCCCCAACCGAATCAGAATTGAAAGCGTTGGAGTTTGCGTTGAAAATCTGTAAACATACCAAATCAAACACCATCATTTTAGCGAAAGAAGGGCAATTATTGGCTTCGGGCGTTGGGCAAACTTCAAGAGTTGATGCCTTGAAACAAGCCATCGAAAAAGCGGCTGAATTTGGTTTTGATTTGCAAGGGGCAGTGATGGCTTCTGATGCGTTTTTCCCATTCCCAGACTGTGTAGAGATTGCTCATAAAGCGGGAATTACTGCCGTTACGCAACCAGGAGGCTCCATTAAAGATAAAGATTCAATTGCTTATTGCGATGCCAATGGTGTAGCGATGGTGATGACGGGTGTGAGACACTTTAAGCATTAAGATTTTGATGTTCGGTTTTCGATGTTTGACAGTTCGGTTTTTGAGCAACAAACATCGAAAACCGAAAATCGAACATCGAGAAAATATCAATACTTCACTTGAATGCCATGATAATATTCTTGTGCTTCATAATCCTTGCGAAGCGGATGTCCAACCCAATCTTCGGGCAGTAAAATCCTTCGTAAATCTGGATGATTACTGAAAGTTATACCCATCAAATCAAAGGCTTCCCGTTCGTGCCAATCGGCAGTTTTCCAAATATCGCTCACGCTTGGCACTACGGGCAAAGGCTCATCTTCTTTGTTTCTTTCAACAACTACTTTCAACATCAACGAATGCTCAAAAGGAATGGAATAGAGATTATAAATCACTTCCATTGTTGCTTTTTCCACCCCATTATCCAAGCCCGTCAAACACGAAAGCATATCAAAATAACATTCTTCGTGCGTATGTAAGAGCATACAAACCTCCGCAATGTGTGCTGTGGGTACGGTTATACATTGGTGGTCGGCTTGAAGAATGATTTCTTCACCGAAGGAGTGTGTTAGGATATTTGTGAATTTTTGTATCAATGTTTTGTTTAAAATTAAACGTTTAACCTACAGCTGCAAACGCAGGCTTTTGATTCCTCGCTTCTTCTTCTTCTTCCATCTCTAAAAGTGCCTTCGGAGCTACTAAACTTTCATTTCTGATTTTTTCTTGTAACTTCAAAAAACCGCCAATCAAGGCTTCTGGGCGGGGTGGACAACCTGGAACGTACACATCCACGGGAATAATTCTATCAACACCTTTCACCACATGATAACCATGTTCCCAGTAAGGACCTCCGCAATTTGAGCAACTTCCCATGGAGATAACATAGCGTGGTTCGGGCATTTGTTCGTATAATCTTCGGATGCGGTCTGCCATTTTGAAAGTAACCGTTCCTGCCACAATCATCACGTCCGACTGCCGAGGCGAAGGTCTTGGGAAAACCCCAAAACGGTCTAAATCATAGCCCGAAGCCATGGTTTGCATCATTTCAATGGCACAACAAGCCAAGCCAAAACCCATAGGCCACAATGAACTCAGTCTCGCCCAATTGATAAGGTCATCTACTTTGGTGATTACTACGCCACCTTCATTAAATTGTTGGTCTAATAAACCTTGCATCTTT
>JAYUIP010000518.1:0-1988 GCA_043765945.1 Arcicella sp. | reverse complement strand
GGCTCTACAATGGAGTGGTCAACCAAACGTAATCGAACCGTTACGGACTCGCCAGCCTTCACAATTTTTTGATATTGAGCCGAAGCTTTTGTGCCTATATCATTGGGATTAACAGCCTTGTCATCTCCATCAACCACATAATCATTGATGCCGTCTTTGGTGTAAGGTGAAAAATTTGCTGCACCGTAAAGCCTTTCAAAATTACTTTCGTTTTCCGTGAAAAGGAGTTCATCTGCACCTTCGCAATACAGTTTGAAAAGCCCTACATTGCGATTATCAATTTCAATGGCTTTATTTGAAATTCCCCGCATCATGGGTTTATATTTGAAATTATCATAACCCCAACTCCACGTATTTCTAAACCAAACTGTTGGAAGTATCGTAAGAGGAGCATCTTTTTTACTTCTGTTATGGGCTGTTATTTTAATCAGAATGTCCTGTTCATCAGCTTTTGCATATTCAATAAAAACATCAAAATATTCGTCTTTGTCAAAAATGCCTGTGTCAAGTATCTCATATTCAGGCTCCAAGCGAGAACGCTTGCGGCTTTCATCCACTAATTTATCGTAAGGATATGCTTTGATTGGATATTTATAAAGCATCTTCATGTAGGAATGTGTGGGCGTAGATTCGAGGTAATAATATAACTCTTTTACGTCTTCGCCATGGTTCGAGTCACTGCCCGTTAATCCAAAAAAACGTTCTTTAAGAATATGATCGTTATGATTCCAAAGCGAGATGGCAAAACAAATGTGTGATTTATTGTCAGAAATTCCAGCGATTCCTTCCTCGCCCCAACGATAGGCAATTGAGCGAGCCATATCGTGCGAAATGGCATTCCAAGCATCTTGATTGGGTGAATAATCTTCCCGAACCGTTCCCCATTGGCGTTCTGAGAGGTAGGGACCCCACTTTTTCCAACCTTTGTTATCTTCACGTGTGTTTAGTCTTAATTTCTCTGCGTTGATACTTTTACTCATATTATTATTTTATGTAAATGCCTTTTGATTAAGATAAGAGGTCATTGTGAATCTATGCAAATATGTGCAATGATTTTTTAATAGTTTGCATATAGTTGCATACTATAATTCAAATTTAGTAAAAAGCCTCTCATCATTAACTATATATAAAGAATAAATGGTTGAAAATTCATTTTTTTTTGAGTTGTATAAAAGGGTACTCATAATTTATTTAGTGGTTTTATATTCTTAATTAACTTAATTAAATTTACAAGATATTCATTTTCAGGTATTTAACCTATATTAGGTGTGTATAAAAGGTTATTTTTGAAGATTTATACATTCCATAATTTTGTATCATTAACACAAACAATTAAATTCTTAATTATCATGAAAAATATCATTTTTAGCTGTGCCTTTTTGGCAATTATTCTTGCAGGATGTAAGAAAGATGAGGCAATTTCTGATCCAAATCCTATTTACAAGGGAACAGAACAAACCTTTGGAAACGGAAAGATTTATTCTTGGGTTAAATTTACGGGGGATAAACCAAGTTCTGTCGGCGTGACTTTGGCGAAAGGGGCATTGAATAACATTCCTCATAATGGGGGTATCGCAATGGTTATTACTTTGCCAACGGAGGCAATTGGGAAAACGCCTTTCGACCATATTTATTTGGATTTTTCACATACTGGACACGAACCAATAGGGATTTATGACAAAGCTCATTTTGACGTGCATTTTATGATACAACCCAATGCTGAACGCTCCGTGATTCCGCCTTATACGCCCGCAACGGCTGCCAAATTCGATAATCTTCCTCCCACTGGCATTATGCCCGTTCCGTATTTTCGTTTACCTGGGGGAGTGCCTTTGATGGGTGCACATTGGGCAAACCCGACTTCAACAGAATTGAACGGGGGGAAATTTGCAGAAACTCTAATTATGGGTTCTTATGATGGGAAAATGACATTCGTTGAACCAATGGTTACGTTGGATTTATTAACGGCAAGTCCTAATATTACAAAG
>JAYUIP010000517.1:0-1990 GCA_043765945.1 Arcicella sp. | reverse complement strand
TGAGCAAATCTTAATCTCAGATGCTGTGCCTGGCAGAACTTACACCCTCTCAGTTAAACATAAAGGAACCTTAAATAATACTTCACAAGATTATGGCTTGATTATCAGCGGAATAGGAGGGAAGGAATATTGTGCTTCAACGCCTACAACCGTTCAAGATAATATCGAATCTGTGAAATTAGCGGGTATAACAACTGGTTTTAAAGTATCGTCGGGACAAGCAATGGCTTTGGATTTGGTTTTAAGAGGAACAAATCCCAAGACAACAAACACTTATATTGACTGGAATTTAGATGGAGTATTTGATGAAACAACTGAGAAAGTTACTACTTCCGAAGCTCTTATAGGAACAACATTTTCAATAACAGTTAAAGCACCAACGGGTTTATTGCCCGGTAATGGAACGTTAATGAGAATAGTGTCTGCTGAAAATGTGACATCAGCAAATCTTAAAGCGTGCGGTGTGTATGATAAAGGAATTACGAAGGATTATGCCATTCAATTTGTCCGCCCAGAGGTTGATTTAAGTGTGTCAGATTTGGTTAGTCCAGAGATTGCTACCTTCTGCACGGGTTCAGCAAGAAGCGTCACAGTTTCTTTAAAAAATATTGGAAGTGTTGCTCAACAAAATATTCCAGTTACAGTAAAAATTTCGGATAAAACGGGATTAATTGCCACACTTGCAGGCACTTATGCGGGTTTGTTAGCTCCTTTTGCCGAAGAAAAATTACTTCTTAACGGTACTTTTAATGCAATTACTGGTACGACTTATACTTTTGAAGTAAACATTAATTTTGCCAATGATCAAGATTTAGCCAATAACATAAAAACCTTTACCCGACAAGTTATCACTATCTCTGCACCTACCTCTGCGGTTGTAGCCACTTGTGAAGGAGCCACAAATTTGAACGTTAAAGCCAGTGAAACGAGTCCTGTTTTGTGGTATGATGCACCCACAGGAGGGAATTTATTATTCACAGGTAATACAGGAACATTTACAAAACCTGCCAACGCAATAAAATTGTATGCAGGAGTCAATGATTTTTCAGGTTCAATTGGAATAAAACAAAAAAGTGATTTGGGAGGAGGAACTTACTTTGCCAATTTTGGTCCTGAACCTGTGATTGTAACGCAGAGTCCACTCGTGATTGAGAGTGCGAAAGTATATATCGGAACACCTGGAACAATCACTTTTTCTATTAGTCGGGTGTCAGATTTAACGCCAATTTCTTCCGTAACGCTCAAAGTAAATGCTACTCGGACGATTGAAAATCAAACCGTGAATGCCAATAATCAACTAATTGATGACCCAACTGATCAGGGCGTGGTTTTGCCCTTAAATCTGACGATTCCAGTCGCTGGGACGTATAAATTGACCCAAACCTGTGAAGATGGAGCAAGCATATATAGAAGTAATCTGAATGCAGGTTCAACTACAACAGGCTTAGAAATCAAAGGGCATCCATTCACAATTCCTAATGTAATGACCATTACAGGAGCCTTGTTTAGTGGTAATATTATCAAAACGGGATATTATTACACTTACGACATGAAGGTGAAATCTTTGGGTTGTCCAAGTGCCAGAGTTGAAGTGCCAATAACTACGCAATCTACGCCAAAAGCCAGTATTTCACCTTCTGATAAATTGAGTATTTGTCAGGATTTTACGAAAGATTTAGCGGCAAATGCGGGAACGAATTATACCTATCAATGGGTCAAAGATGGAGCGAATATTTCAGGAGCAAATGCTGCTACTTACAAAGTGGGTTCAGGAGGAGTTTATAGTGTTATCATCACAGAAAATGGACTTTGTAGTGCCACGTCTTTACCTGTAACTGCGAGCGTATTCCTTCCGTTGGCTCCTAAGATTACCTTTAATGGAAGTTTTTTGAGTATTCCAACGGGAACAAATCCAGTATGGTATTTTGGAGGAGTAGCAATTACGGGAGCAAATCAAAACAGTCTAATACCTTCAAAATCAGGTAATTAC
>JAYUIP010000516.1:0-1991 GCA_043765945.1 Arcicella sp. | reverse complement strand
AGTGGCCAGTCTAACTCACACCCTCCGTGCACAATCTGTGGGATGAGCAACCATGCAACTCCAGAATGTCGCACAAAACAGAGTGAATTTGCCAACCACACAGATCGCTCATTCATAGGGTCTGAGTCTCATAAACGATTGGTAAACCTCTTCGGACAACGGGACATGATCCCTAAGTTCTCCGACTTACAGGAGCTGCGTAGACACCACAACGAGGCGTCAAGTTCCTCTTCCTCGACATATGCGCCCAAGAAAGATTGGAAGAAAGATTGGAAGAATAAAGGTACAATTATGACCACTATTCTCCATGATGAAATCCCTATTCCTACATCTCCAAATTGGTTTAATTGGTTCATTTTTATAGAGACAGTAGAATATAAAATAACGATTATTTTCAAAATCAATTCGAGTTTCTAATCATTAAGTGCAAATTCTACTTTATCAACTTCTATAAGATAACAATGAAACCCTTAAAATATTCAAATCCGTTTTATTTTGGAAATGAACCTAGTATTGAATTTTGTATTGGTTTTACAATCAATGAATTAAAAAAAGAGAAAAAATGTTGGAAATATCTAATACAAAAAATACAAAGAGAATAGCAACCACAGATCTTTTGCATATCAGTTTTTCTAACTTTCCCCTCTCAGGCGGAGAGTCAAAGAAGAATTAATGTGGAGGGCACCCCTCTTCTGATCGAGGAAACCCCTCTACAATCCAAGGAAGCCCCTTTACAATCCGAGGAAACCCCTCTGATCAAGAATCTCCAGTGGATTTCTTAGATTCAACTTTCACAGCTTCGGCTGACCATTCAATGTCTTCGAAAGATATTACTCAGCCCAAGTGGTTTACCACAAGGGCCATCCGACTTCAAATTTAATACTCCTCTATCACGACACGAAGAGAGAGATGGTTCAGCAATGCATTGCTAACATCATGTCGCAATTTCATGACCACTACGAACACGTAGAGGTCACTGCTGACTCCTACAAAGGCATTTTTGAGGACAAACTCATTGCCCTCTATCCCCACGAGGCTTCTAAACGTTTGTGGTGTAGAAATTGGGCGTCTTGGCCGAGACATACCTTCATCGAGCATTTGAAGCTCATATACCCTCAAGTCACAAATGTCGCCGACAAGACTTTTCTTGCGATGATCAAAGATCTCAAATTCGAATTCGATTTGGATGACATCAGCGTACAACAATGCAACATCGCGTTTTGCAATGGGACAGACTACTTCAACTTGGCTAGTGCCAAAATAACCCACAAAAAATAATTAAAATCGGACGGCCAAATATATTTAGTTATTTATTTATTAAATTAAGTTGCTTATACAAAATTACAATCTTTATCAGCTGTTTTTGCGAGTTCTAACATATAACCCAATAATTGTATATCCAAAATATTAAAAATATTAAAAATATTAAAAATAATAACCAAATAATTGAAAAAAAGTTACAAAATAATAATAAAACAAATTCTAATAATAATAATGATGAATTACAACATAATCTTATTTTTTCAAATTTATTAGTCTCTCAATACCAATTTTGTATTAAGTCAAACGCTAAGTAATGTTTCTAAAATAATATTGAAATCAATAGAGATATTTGTTGCAATAAGGACTAAAATAATATAAAAAAATAATATAAAAATAATATAAATATATAAATATATACAATGAATATTCTCTGTTTGTATCCTTTAATTTATATTGATAATATGAAGCAAAGCGTAATTCAGGGAAGTCTGAATTGATTAAGTACCTAATAAATTAATTTTAGTTAAGCCTAATTTCTTACAATAATGATATTTTAAAGATAATATTTTATTTTCAGTCGTGCATTCTTTTTTTTGATAATAATAATTTTATTAACTGAGAAGTAATTATTTTTGATAGTAATAATTTTTTATAATTTTCAAAAATTACCGGTTTACATCGTAAGCGCTAAGTAGTAACATTAATGAATATAAAAAAATAATTAAACA
>JAYUIP010000515.1:0-5765 GCA_043765945.1 Arcicella sp. | reverse complement strand
GTATGAATTGAAATCAATTGCCCAAGAATAGCCGTAAATCCAAAAATCAGAACGACGAAATGTAAGGTAAAAAAATCTTTAAAAGTGGTCTTCATAATGTTGGGGTTATGTATGGAATGGCACCGCAGCGGCGGACCATGCTGATGACGCAGATGCTTCGCAACGCAGATTGACGCAGGTTTTTTTCTAATTATAATTTACAGTTGTCTTATTCTCGAATCTGCGTGAATCTGCGTTGCTGAAAGCATCTACGTCATCAGCACGGTCCGCCGCAGCGGTGCCATTCTATCTTGGCACAGCTCGGTATAAAATCATGCCGATGAAAGTAAATACGATGTTGGGTAGCCAAACTGCCAAAAGTGGCGGCATTCCTCCTGATTGGGCGATTCCTTTGCTCATCATGAAGAAAAGAATGTATAAAAACGCCAACATAAAACCCAGAGCAATCTGAAAACCTACGCCTCCACGAGACTTTCGGGCGGAGACAATTACGCCAATAACCGTGAGAATTACTACGGCAAAAGGATTGGCAAAACGGAGATATTTTTCGATTAAATACACCTCAATTCCATCCGAGCCACGGCTTCGTACTTTACTAATGGTTTCTTCCAATTCAGGCATTGTGAAGGTTTCTTGAAGTTGATATTTACTGTCAAAATCCTTTGGTAAAAGATTTAAAGTCGTGTCTAATTTTGTTCCGTAAGTCAGTTTTTCTTTTCCATTTTCCAAAAAAGTTCTGATTCTATAATCTTGAATTGTCCATTTTCTGCGGGTAGTGTCCCATACGATTCTATCAGCTAAGAGCTTGATTTTCAATTTATTATCCAATATTTTATCCAACGCAAAACGATAACCCGTGTTTGAACCCGTGTCGTAACTTTCCATGTAGGCATAATCTTCGGGTCCAATTTTAATGTGAACGTCTCTCCCACTGAAATAATACGAACCGCCTTCTACGTATTTTCTTTCAAAGGCAATGCGAGTTTTGTTGGCGATAGGAATGATCCAACCAACCATCCCGAAGGTGAGCAAACCAAGTAAAGCAGAGCCAATAAGATAAGGTCTTAAAAAACGCATAAAACTTACTCCCGTACTCAAAATGGCAATAATTTCAGTGCGGGCAGCCATATTTGCCGTAAAGAAAACGGTGGAAATAAAGACCATCAACGGACTGATATAATTTGCCCAATACGGAATGAAATTGAGGTAATAATCGCCCAAAATTTCGTTGAGGGGAGCTTTGTTATCAATAAAATTGTCAATCTTTTCGGTATAATCAATCACCATAATGATGGTTACGATGATGAGAACCGCAAAGAAATACGTTTTCAAGAATTTTTTAATAATATATAAATCAAGAATCTTCATGTATGTTGTCGTGAATATTAGTAGGATGTTGCAAATTTACAAATAAAAAAACCGCTTCACGATAGAGCGGTTTTTTTGAGGGTTAAATGTTGTTAAATTCTTTGGAACGCAGATGCTTCGCAACGCAGATTTTCGCAGATTTTAAAAGTGATTATATGAAAATTAGAGTTGGGAATTAACCGCAAGAGAAAAATCTGCGGAAATCTGCGTTGGTGAAGCCATCAAGGCGGGACGGCGAGTCTCATCGGCGTTCCAATTTTAAACTTTCCGCAAAGCCTCAATCAATGTTTCTACTTGACTCACACTGACCGCTGGGAAGTTGGCAATTCTTAGTTGAGTGTCTTTGAAATCTCCGTAGCCCGAGCCAATAACCATGTTTATGTCGCTCTGGACTTGTTTTATAATATTTGAAGCTAATTTTTCTTTCACATTTACCACAATAACCGTTTGCGAACGATGTTCTGGATTCTTCACAAAAACTTCCAAAAAATCGCTTTTATCAGCAAATTCATACAGCATTTTTGCCTTTTTTTCAGTTTGTTTTCTGATGGTATCAATGCCAATATTATTCATATCTTCCGCCACTTTCCCCAACACGTAAATCCCCAAAACATTAGGCGTTTCGGGCGTTTCAAATTTACTAAAATTTTTGAATAATGATGGTAAACTATGGTACGTTCCGATGTGATTTTCGTGGGTTTTCATGCGTTCTGCCTTCTCCAACATCGCAGGATTCACAATCCAACAACCCAAACCAGATGGCATTCCGAATGATTTTTGTACCGAAAACATCGCTGAATCAACCGTATTAAAATCTAAATCTGGATAAGGAGCTGAGGAAACCATATCCACACAAATAAACTTATCTCGGTTGGCTCTTTTGAGTTTATGAATCTCGGCAGGTCGCATCTGAACGCCCGAAGACGTTTCATTGGCAGTCGCACAAATTAGCTCTGCGTAGTCTGGAACGATGATTTCTGCATTATCGAAACCTTCGCCAAAGGGCTTTTCAAATTTATGGGCGTATTTATTTAACTCGACCGAAAAATCATAGAATTTCTTTGAAAATGAGCCATTTACCAAGTGAAAACTTTCATGTTCAACCGTATTTTGAATTAAACGTTCCCAAATTTCAGTTGCCGAACCCGTGAAGAAAATTCCGTGCGTTTCTGGAATATTCATTAAAGTTCTGAGTTGTTCAACCGTATGTTTATAAATATCCCGAAACAACTGCGAGCGGTGCGAAATTGAACCTAATTGTAGCTCAAACGCCTCTTGATAATGTTTTTCAACAGTTGGAAAAAGTTCGGCAGGACCTGGGGTGAAGTATGTTTTACGCATTTTTTGATATTGATTTATACAACGAAATTACGAAATATTATCTTTTTAAAATTAATCTTTAGAATAGGTTTTGTGTAAACATTATTCGTAGATGAGAGCCACAGAGTTTTAAAAGAGAAACACAGAGAGTTAAAACCTCTTTTAACTCTCTGTGTTTCTCTAACATTTTCTCTGTGGCTCTCTGTGTAACCTCATTTCCTCAAATCTGACATAAAGTGCTTTATAAAGAAATAAAAACATAAGTACAAAACCAAAAAATAATTATCCCATCCAAACCCAAAAAAAAATCCCGTTTCTACTTATCTTTATACCTCTTTTTTTCGTTAAATATTTCAGTGAGGAATTCCCATAGATTTTAGGACATCATTTTATGCAAAAATATATACTAATTGTAATTTTTACGTCATTTTCTGTATTCAGTTTCGGACAAAGCAAGCCTCAATATAGTCAATACATGATGAATAATTACCTCGTAAATCCTGCCGTTTCAGGCATTGAGGACTATATTGACATTAAAACGGGTTACAGAAATCAATGGACGGATTTCCCTGGTGCTCCCGTTACGTATTATGTATCTGCCAATATGCCCATCGGCAAACCCGACCGCACCAGCACGGGAGCAACACCAAATATCTCAAAAACCATCCGTCGTCCGCTTTCACTTTCCACTGAATTCAGAGGAGCTCCACGAGTACCTGGGCATCATGGCGTGGGAATTGCTTTTGTTAGCGACCGCATCGGAGCAACCGTTCAAAATAGCCTTACTGCCAGCTATGCCTATCATATTCCTGTTTCGGGAACCATGAAAGCGTCAATTGGAGCATCGGGAGGAATTACGCAATACAGCTTAGATTTCAGTAAAATTCAAGTAAAAGATAATCCTGATCAAGCCATTTTAGCGAGTGGACAATTGAGTGCTATTCAGCCATTTATTAATGTTGGAGCGTGGTTATATTCACGCCATTTTTTCTTGGGAATTTCTGCCAATCAGTTGATTTTTGACAATTTTAATTATGCCAATAAAGATGTTAATGGTAGCACTTATTCGTGGCTTGGCACAACTTATCCGCACTATTTTCTGACGGCTGGTTATCGTTATGATGTCAATGAAGAATGGGCAATTATTCCTTCTACGATGATTAAACGAGTAAGTCAGGCTCCGATTAGTTATGATATTAACCTTAAAGCAATCCACAAAGACCGTTTTTGGTTTGGGGGTTCATACCGTCATAAAGATGCGGTAGTGGGACTTTTGGGTGTGAATATTAGCTCATTTATCAACCTCGGATATTCGTATGATTTCACGCTTTCAGACATCAACGAACGCTCAAAGGGTTCGCATGAAGTGGTGGTTGGAATAATGTTAAACAATCGTCATAGAATCGTTTGCCCTCAGAATTTGTGGTAGAAGCCCTGAAGAAGCCCCCTAACCCCCAAAGGGAGAATTTTATTCGTCCTCATTTTGAAAGGCGGAGTTCCCCCTCGGGGGGTTAGGGGGCTGTTACATACCGCCAAAATCCCCAAATCTTCCTCTTCTTCAAATATCCCAAATCATCATCATTTGCGTAGGCTTCACGTTCAAAACTAATGCTCATGTAGGCTTGATTTGGACTTTTCCCTTTTATTCTATGTATCCAATATTCAAGAATATACCAAACATAAAAAGGCAAAATCAACATTTCTATTTGTTGCCTAAAATGGATTCGTTCGTGATTAATTAATGTTTTAGAGGGCTTTTTGTACTTCACAAAAAGAAATGGGAAAATAGCCAAGCCGTTGGGACGCATGAAGGATAATCTAACAATAAAATATCGGAAATGATTTGGCATAAATACGGTGCGACGCTTCGCTAAACTATGACATAAAATTAAGGACTTTTATCCATAATTTTATGTCATAGTTTATCACTTTGCAAACGCAATTCTCTCTTGAAAATCCTTTCTTTTTCGTCTTGAAATGCTAATAACATCCCTATTTTGCATCACAGCATATTGATGTTGAGATTCATCATAATGCCTCAAACACTTCATATTGATAAGATGTGCTTTGTGAATTCTAAGAAAATCTACCTGTTGAAGGATTTCGTCATACACCTTTAACGTTCTGGAACTGAGCATAGTATCTCCATTTCTCAGATGCAAAAGGGTATAGTTTTTTATACCTTCCAAACGAACGATGTCGTTGATAAGTACACGGCGAATTTTAGCTTGATCTGGGACTAATAAATACTTTCTTCCGAGAAGTGTAACGATTTTGATGGAGATAGTAGATAGTGGAATTGGAGGTAGTTGTGGTAGATTTTGAATTTCCATTCGTGGTGTTTTATTGTGTTAGACTACTAATTATTGTGCAAGATATAGAATTAATACATTCACTCCAAGCCGTTTAATAGGATTGTTGTAAGTATTTATACTGACAATATTGGTTCTACTTTCAACCCTTAAAATCTATTTTTCATACTACTTTTTCCAAGAAGTTTTAACTATATTTTTTATTAATATTTTGGTAAGCAATGTCAGGAATTTTTGATTTATAATCATGCTTCACATCCTCTGGACGCACCCAATCCAAATGCCCTTTCACCCACGCATACGCTAACCCAAGCACTAAAATACCAACAAAAACAAACATTTCTACGATTGAAAACCACCCCCAAACACCATCAGTAATTTCTATCAAATGTTGATTGCCAAAGACAGTCGCCCAAGGAAATAGGAAGATAAGTTCAACATCGAAAAGTACAAAAATTAACGCAATCACGTAGAAACGCATATTAAAACGAACATTGGCATTGCCATCGGGTTCTTCGCCTGACTCGTAGGTGCTTAATTTCTCCAAATTCGGGCGACTTGGACGAATGAGTTTGGCAATAAAAAGCATCAAAGAAACGAAGACGATTCCTGAAATGATGAATAAGAGTATGTAACCAAAATCTGATAGCATTATTGTTCGCCTTTTTTAATATTCAAATATCCCTTAATAACCGTAAAAGTTGTTATCGCCAAAAAGAATAAAATAACGTAATGAACGTAATTAATTATCCACGGGAATTGTAC
>JAYUIP010000514.1:0-5767 GCA_043765945.1 Arcicella sp. | reverse complement strand
AATGGTTGGTCTTTCAATTCGGGGGAAATCTCTAATAAAGGTTTGCCAATGGCATCTTTACCAACATTCCAGACTTCAAGAGCGGCTTCATTGGCAATTTCCAAAATCATTTCTTCTCCTTTCAGAATACAGATTGGGTAAGGTGAATTTTCAACCAAATTGCGAAAACGATATTCATTTTGTTCTATTTTCTGATGTAGAAGTGCTTCTTTAGTTACTTCATTCGCAATCACGGCAACGCCTTCAATTTTTCCGTTTACGTTGCGTTGGGGTTGATATACGAAATTATAAAACACCGTTTCCAGTTGTCCATGACGCACCAAATCAACGCCTTGTTCATAAGCAAAAAAGGGAATGCCCGTTCTGAAAACCTCTAATAATAATTTATCAAAACCTTGTTCAATGGTTTCGGGCAGAACATCAAATAAAGATTTATTGAAAACGTCTCTACCTTTTCCCCAGGATTCTAAAATCGCATCGTTGGCAATATCAATCAGCATGGATTCTCCCTTCAAAATCGCCATCATAGAAGGAGAAGAATAAATTAGTTCTTGATAAAGATGGTCGGCTTCTTGGCTTTTTATTTGGTAATTAACTTGTTCGGTTACATCAGTTGATACCAACATTAATTTGGTAATTGTGCCGTCAGTTTCTCGTAGGGGCTGATAAATAAAATTAAAATAGTGTTTTTTTGATACATTGTTTTTGAAAATATCAACTGGAAATTCCTTGCCAAAATAAGGAATCCCTGTTTCCAATACGTTATCAATTATGCGTTTTATTCCTTGTGTAATCAATTCAGGGAAAATCTCAAAGAGCGGTTTACCGATAATATCTATATTTTTTCCAACAATTTTTAAATAATATTCATTAGCAAATTCAACAATATAATCCTCCGCCCGAATGGTTCGGATGTTTATGGGGGCTTGTGCAAAAATATTGTTCAGTTCTTGTAAATGTATTTTGGAGTCTAATACGCTCATACTTATTGTTTAGTTTGCAGTTAATATTTCTGATACAAGTTTTAAGTTGTTAAGTTTTCCTCCGTGGAACACCAGCCACGGGTGTGACTTAGCAACTTATTGACTTAAAACTTAACAACTACTTAACCCTACTTAAATTTCATCAATTGATCTTCTTCTTTTGTCTTTTAATTGTTTAAAATGCGTAGGAGTGAGACCCGTCACTTTTTTGAATTGTGTGCTTAAATGGGCAGTGCTACTATAATTCATTTTGTAGGAAATCTCCGAAATATTTAATTCACCGTACATCAAAAGTTCTTTAATTTTTTCTATTTTATGGAGGATAATAAATTGTTCAATAGAAATGCCTTGCACTTGTGAGAAAATATTTGCCAAATAGGTGTAATCATGGCTAAGTTTTTCGCTGAGGTAAGTAGAAACGTTTACTTTAACAATCTCATCGGCATGATGAACCATATCGATAAGGGCACTTTTTATTTTTTCAATTAATATCGAGCGTTTATCATCAATTAGTTCCAATCCAGCATTTTCGAGGGTATTTTTAAGCGAATCACGTTGCTGTCCCGTAAGCTTTTCCATAATTTCAACTTCTCCTAATTCCAACAGGACAAAATGCACTCCAAGTTCTTTTAAAGCCGTTCTAACCACCATTTTACAGCGATTACTGACCATGTACTTTATATGTATTTTCATGGGTTAACTTGTTTTATCAGGTAATCTTAGTGAGGAAATTTGCTGTTTTACGTATCTAATATGATAATTATTGTTTTACGTAAAGTTCTGAATATAAAATTAAAAGATTGTGTAGAGTTATTATTATTACTTATATAATTCACACATTTTGAGGAGTTTACGATTATTTTGAGTGTTTTCTTAACGTTAAGAGAGTACCTGAGCAACTTAATCCTTTAAAACAGCTTTTCAATTTTACAATTTTAATGGGTCGACCAATAAATGTTGTATCGAACGTTTATATGATTTTATTTATTTGTTACATAATTCACACCTTTTGATGGTTTTTATCAAATAATTCTTGGTAGAATTTTCAGTAAAGGAAGGACTATGTATGAATTTACAAATTTAAAATGGTTCATAAGTAGTTTATTACTAAGGAATTACATAATTTTCTTTTAAAAATACAAAATAATTAACTCAATTGTATTTTCAGAAAAAAATTTTTTTTTCTGAAAATACAATCCAAACATTTCTATTTATCGTTAGTTGTTGTAATTGTATATTATCAACAATTTTTAAACAAAACGATGCGGCGTTCCGCAATTATTAAAATATGAAAAAGTTAGTTTTAGTATTCGCATTAGCATTAGCATCAGTAGGTTCATTTGCACAAATGAAAAAGTCAGTAATGGTAGGCGGTGCAGCAATGTATCCATCAAAAAACATTATTGAAAACGCAGTAAATTCAAAAGACCACACCACTTTAGTAGCGGCAGTGAAAGCAGCAGGTTTAGTGGAAACCCTTTCAAGTGCAGGTCCATTCACAGTTTTTGCTCCAACCAACAAAGCATTCGATAAATTGCCAGCAGGAACGGTTGAAACTTTAGTAAAACCAGAAAATAAAGCTACTTTAACATCAATTTTAACGTATCACGTAGTTGCTGGAAAAATGAGTGCATCAGATGTTGTGGCTGCCATTAAAGCAGGAAACGGAAAAGCAATGTTGAAGACAGTTCAAGGTGGAACTTTAACAGCATCAATGAGAGGCAAAAACGTAATTATTACGGACGAAAAAGGTGGAATGTCGAAAGTGACAATCGCTAACGTAAACCAAAGCAATGGTGTTATCCACGTAATTGACACAGTTTTAATGCCAAAATAAGTATTGGTACGCAGATGACGCAGATGCCTTCGGCAACGCAGATTTTCGCAGATTTTTTCTTTTAATTTTTAGGTTAACTTTAAAAAAATGGTATTGTAAAGGATATAAATCTTTATGATACCATTTTTTTATATGCGAAAATCTGCGTTGCCGAAGGCATCTGCGTCATCTGCGTTCCAACATCTCCGTCAAATGGTAGCCAGCAAACTTTCTACTAACAAATCAACGTCTGTTTGGTCGTTGTAAACGTGTGGGGAGATTCTTATGGCTTCTCCACGAAAGGAAACTTGGACGTTTCTACGCTTTAATTCTGCTTGAATTTTTGTTACGTCTGCTCCCTTTGGAATTCTGATTCCTACCAAATGATTCGTTCTAAATGCTTCATTCTCAACCCAATAGTCTTTTGATTGTAAGATTCTTAGAGGTTCTTCTAAAAGATTTTTACAGTAATTTTGAATATTTTCCACACCCCAATCCAGGAGTTGATTGAGGGAAGTTTCTAACATTGGATTCAGGATAAAATTACTTCTTTCTCCCACATTATATCTGTCCGCTTTTGGGCGATAATGGTCTTGATAATTTACTAAATTTTTGAAATTCTCAGAGCCAATTCTGTTAATCCAATTGCGTTCGATGGATGAACCCGTATCGAAATATTCTCCCAAATAAGCAACGCCCGCCGAATAAGGACCCAAGAGCCATTTATAACCCGCATTTATTACGGCATCGGGTCTAATTACCTGAATATCAATGGGTAATGCTCCTATAGATTGAGCTCCGTCAATGACAAACAACGCTCCATAAAGACGACATTGTTTGCCAATTTCTTCCAAATTAAACCGAGTTCCATCCGCCCAATGCGTAGGCGAAATTACCACCAGACAAGTGTTGGCATTAATAGAATTTATCAAGGTTTCATTCCAAAGTTGCCCCCGATTTTGAAGTTCAGTGGGAGGGAGAATAGTCTTAATTTTCAGTCCTTTATCCATGCAAACTTCTTCCCAAGCATACACATCTGAAGGGAATTCTTCATGCACCATCAGAATCTCCTGACCTGATTTTAGATTGGGTTTAAATCCTAAATTTCTCGCCACAATTGCCATGCCGTAAGACGTGGATGGAATCATCGCAATACGTTCAAAATCATTACAATTAATCAATTTCGCAAAGGCTTTTTGAACGGGAATTGTCGTTTCAAAAAAGGTCTCTTGCGTAAGATTTTGTGGATTAGATTTACGCATAATACCCTCAAAACCAGCTTGTTCCACTGATTTTAGATTAGGGGACATCGTGGCACAATTGATATAATGAATGCCTTCTTCGAGGCTGAATAAATGTTTTTGGGATGTGAGCATTTGGTTAGTTTTTAAGTTGGATTATTTTTTATTTACTCTTTACTCCCCTGCACTTTCCCCCCAACTTTCTTCTCCATGCCAGGCTGAAAAATCTCAAAGTTTTCCTTCTTCTTAGCATCTGCTACAATCTTTTTAACATCGTCCAAGAGTTTTTTAGCATCATAAATCACGCCGTCCTTGATGGTATATTTCACGCCACCAACTCGTACAACTTCATTTTTTTCTGTTAATCTGATTGCCCCTGTTCCGTAGAGATTTTTGAGATTTTTCAAGGGATTTTCTTCCATAATTACCATGTCAGCCAACTTCCCTACTTCCACCGAACCGATTTTATCCGCCATGCCCAAAGCCTCAGCACTTTTAAGCGTTGCAGCTCTGATAACTTCCAAAGGATGAAAACCCGCCTCCCGCAAAAGCTCCAATTCTCGGATATAAGCAAAACCGTATAACTGAAAAATGAAACCTGAATCCGACCCTGTCGTCACTCGTCCACCACGATTCTTATATTCATTCACAAATGCCATCCAAAGTTTATAATTTTCTTTCCATTGCACTTCTTGTTCCGTTCCCCATTCTTGCCAATACGACCCATGAGAAACCCTTGAAGGTTGATAAAAACGCCATAATTGAGGTAACGTATATTCTTCATGCCATTCCGAACGACGAGCCAACATCAACTCACGATTTGCTTCATAAATATTGAAAGTTGGGTCAATCGTAAAATCCAATTTCAGTAATTCGTCCATAACTTCGTTCCAACGTTTTGAGCCAGGTTTTGCCGCTTGTTTCCAAAGTTTACCTGCTTCTTCAAAACGGTTTTGTTCATTAGAATAATTATAATCGGCTGGATAATCTTGAATGGTTTGACTATCAAAAAGTGCCTCTGGAAGTCCGTACCAGTGTTCCATCGAAGTTAATCCCGCACGGGCAGAACTCAAAACATTCCAACGAGCCACGTCCACCTGTGCATGGTGACAGGCAGAACGCAAGCCTAATTCCTTGTTTCTCCGCAAAGCCGCATCCATTACTTCGGGTCTGGCTCCGAAGAATTTTATGCCATCTGCCCCTTTTTTTGCATTCTCTTCTACCCAAGTTCGGGCTTGTTCTGCCGTGGTGATTGACTCCTTTGAACCCATCCCAAAGGCAGTATAAGCCAAGATTCGGGGGGCGGTGATTTCATTTTTGGAAGACTTCATTTTTTGGTCAAGCGTCCAGTCTAAACCGTTGCCCGCCGAAGGGTCACGGATGGTCGTGATGCCATGTCCGAGCCACAATTTATAGACGTATTCAGCGGGCGTTCCCTGTTGTTTTCCGCCAATGTGTCCGTGCATATCCACAAAACCTGGTAGCATATACATACCTGTGCAATCCAATTCTTTGTCACCATCATTGAGTTTTGGGCGACTTTTCGGGTCAATGGGAACGCCTGGATAGCCCACTACTTTAATTTCAACGATTTTATTCTTTTCCACCACAATATCACAAGGTCCTTGCATGGGCGAACCTGTGCCATTGACAAGATTTACGCCCCTGACAATCAGACGATTAAACTGACCATCGCCTTCTGCACGGGGTGGGGCTTTTTCAATTTG
>JAYUIP010000513.1:0-1994 GCA_043765945.1 Arcicella sp. | reverse complement strand
GATGTTTTCAAACGCTATTCCTTGCCAAATAGACCAGTTAGATAATCTCGAAATGCTCAAATAAGTGTTTGAATTTGCCTTCTGATTTTGAATAAATTTCAGATAAAATAGGGTATAAAAATCTACTATTCTGTACAAAGAATCCTTGTTTTTATTCAGTATCGGGGCATATTTGATGATATATCCACTTTCTTCCAATTCTTCTAAAAGCCTTGTGGTGCTGCCCGCATTTGGGAGTTTAGTCTCTTGTAAGATTTCACTTCTGGTTAAACCTCTGTTTTTGTCTGCCAAGGCTTTAATGATGGTCAAATGAGTGTCTGGATTATCAAATAATGAGTGATAAACATATTCAAATTCGTTCCTTAATAATCCATCTTTACTAAAACATAAATCATTGATTATTTGCTCAATACTCATGCCTTTTTTCACTGCCATCAAATAGTATGGCACGCCTCCCATAATCATATAAAGTTGAGCAATTTGATACTTCGTAAATTGTATTCCATTCTTTTTTAGTAATAATTCTGTATCCTTTAGCTTGAAGGGTAAAAGACGAATTGTCTGAGTAAGACGGTTGTGCAATCCTCCTTTATTTTTCACAATATTATTAATCATCCAACTGGCTGCCGAACCGCAAACTATCAATAAAATATCGTTACGTTTGCTCGCCCAACTGTTCCAGAAGTGTTCGATACTCCCTAAGAAATTGGCTTTGGGTGTACTCAGCCAAGGCAATTCGTCAATAAAAACTACCTTTTTACCTTTTGGTAATTCTTCAATGTGTTGGGTAAGTAAATTAAACGCTTCTAACCAATTAGCAGGTTTTGAAATAAACTTTTTGGTTTTATTTTGAAAAGCAATCGTGAAATTTTGCAGTTGTTCAGTCAGATTAGCATGGTGCAAACCGCTCATTGAAAAGACAATTTTTGAATCGCAAACTTGATCAATTAAAAATGTTTTTCCAATGCGTCGTCTTCCGTATATTGCCAAAAATTCTGACCTTTCACTTGTGATAAGTCCCTCAACGATAAGCCTTTCCGTTTGTCTGCCAATTAATTCCATATTTTTATATTTGGCTTAAAGCTACAAAAAAAGGTAGATTAAGCCAAATATAAACATCTACATTTGGCTTAATCTACCTAAAAATTACACTTTAAGCCAAATATAGATGGCTGTATTCTTTACAATCCCGTCTGCAATTTACTACTTGCCGAACCGTGAATTAACTTACCATTCGTTCTGATTTCCACATTTTTTGCCGTTCCAGTTCCAGAAATTGTGACGTTATGATTGTTGTTAATAATCACGTTGTCACCTAACTGCGGTACTCTACCAGTGTCCCAAGTGGAATTTACTTCCCAAGCACCCGATTGAACACTAATAACTATGTTTGCCGTTGCTGAACCTTGGAATTCAAACGCTCCCATATCAACATTACCACCCGCAAATCTCCTTAAATTACTATCTAAATCCTTGTCGGTCAATGAGATAGTTCCGTTATCTCCTCTGTCTATTGCCAACGAAGATGCTTGCAAATGATAATCACCTGTGATGTTTGGAGCTAATCCTTCGGGTGTTTGATTGACAAATTTTGGGTCACCTGATAAATTTCCTATGCCCACATATCCCCCTTGAATAGTTGAATATGTAATGATAGATTGTGTATCGTTAAATGGCGTTGAATTACCCCAAATAATTGAATTCTTAATAACTGGTTGAGAATTTGTGTTGAAAATACCCCCGTTATATCCACCATTTCCAGAGAAAGTTGTATTAGTAATCATTGGGTTTGAAGTGTTGTTATAAACCCCACCAATACCTTTATTTCCAGAAATCAACGTGTTATTAATTTTTCCATTACTTCCATCTTGAAAATACATGGCAGCACCAAATCCAGCTTGGTTTCCCATAAATTTACAAGCCATAATATTTGGCATACTGGCATCACTTGCATACAATCCTCCACCTGAAACTGCGGCATTGTTGATAACTGT
>JAYUIP010000512.1:0-5776 GCA_043765945.1 Arcicella sp. | reverse complement strand
CTTGTCCTGTTCCGTCTTGGTGCATATTTAATTGCATACCAACTTCATACGGAATATCAGAAGGAATTTCAGCTTTGTTGAAAACTGCTAAATAGCTTGAGTCAACTTCTCCATAAGCCTCAGTTACAGGGATGTGGACGGTCTTTTTTTCTCCAACACTCATACCAGTCACACCTTCATCGAAACCTTTAATGACCATTCCAGAGCCAACTTGAAATTCTAAAGGTTCACGACCTTCGGAAGAATCAAAAAGTGTTCCGTCGGTTAATCTTCCTGTGTAGTGGACGTTGATTTTATCGCCCGATTTTACTTGTGCCATTTTCTTTCTTGTTAAAATTTGGGCAAAGGTCGGTAAGAGAATTTGTAAAACAAAAACGTAACCCAAAATTCACCTTTTACCTTTCAATAAATTCAAACGTAAATGAATTCATAAGTAGAAAAAAATACCTTGAAAATTTTATCTTATTTAGTTAAATTCACACTTCATTTAAACTAAAAAATCTCCATGAAAAAAACGTTACACTGTTTAATTATTATCTCGCTTTCATTTTTTTTAAATTTTTACGCAAAATCACAACAAGCACCGCACTATTCGAACAGTCAAATCGGTCAAAAATCTTATGCTGAATTAGCCGAAGAATTTAAGTATTTATTTAATAATTCATTGGTTCCAGACCAGCAACAACATCGAAAATATCTACGTCGAGAATTGTTTGAGTACCTTCAAACTGCCGTGCCAAATCAAGAACAAGATTTAGGAAAAGCAATGGAACAGGCTCGTCAGCAAACCTTAAACAAGGTTAAATCCCAAAAATCAGCCCGTAAAGCCGCAGGAATTCCAAATGTTAAATGGACGGAAAGGGGTCCAAACAATGTGGGTGGGCGTTCACGTGGATTAGCATATGACCTTAATGATACTACCTTCAGAAAAGTCTGGACGGGAGGCATTGCAGGAGGACTTTTTTGTAACAACAATGTTGCTGACGTTAATAGTGCGTGGCAACGGGTTGATTTACCCGAAGTTATTGCTGTAACTGCTATTGCTTTCGACCCAACCAACAAAAAAACGATGTATGTTGGCACGGGTGAACATTCAGGAGGTCCAAACATTCCAGGTGGAAATATCTGGAAATCAGTAGATAATGGTAAAATCTGGGCGAAATTACCGCAAAATTTAAGTGCTTGGACGAAGGAAATCGTGGTGACAAAAACAGGAACAATTATCGCAGGCACACTTTCGGGCTTGCAACGTTCAACCGATGGTGGACAAACATTTAAGGTAATGGTTTCTGGAGGCACAAATGGTGGAAACTCGGATGTTGAAATTGCCGCTGATGGCGTTATTTACGCAGGGTTTGAAAGAGGAAAATTATTCAAATCAAGTGACGATGGAGCAACATGGTCAGATATTTCTCCAACAAATGAATTAATTAACGGACGTGTAGAAATTGCCTTGGCACAATCAACAAAAGGGGAATCACAGGTTATTTATGCAATTTCAGCGGATATTTGGTTTAAAAAATCAGTTGATGCAGGTAGAACGTGGGAGAATTTAGACGTTCCCTTATACACGGATGGTGTAAAATATGGTAGCTCGCAAGTAACTTATAACATGACGATGAGCGTTCATCCAACCGACCCAAATTTTATTTGGCTGGGAGGAACTGGAATTTTTCATTCGACTAATGGAGGAAAAAAATGGACTCAATACGGTTACTGGTACATTCACCCCGACCAACACAATATTCAGTTTAGTCCATTAAATAATGGTGAAATGATATTGGCAAACGATGGTGGTATTCACTTTTCAACGGGTGCAGGGAATCCTAAAAATGTTGTTGCTGATTTCAAAGCACGAAATAAAGATTATACCGTAACACAATTTTATTCGGTTGCTCAAAGAAATATTATTGGGGATAATTTCCTGATTGGTGGAGCCCAAGATAATTCCGTCATTACGATTAATGGCGAAGGAAAAACCGATGGAAAAAGTGTGATTACGGGTGATGGCTGTTTTGTTTTTGTCGATAAAGATGATGCAAATGTCACAATTAGTTCCACTCAAAATGGAAGTTGGTACGTCCAAAATCGAAATGGACAAAATGTATATAGTTTTTCAAGTGGAACAAGCCCTGCGTTTGTTAATCCTGCGGCTTATGATGATACTAAAAATATTTTGTATGCCAATAATGGAAATCGTAGTATTGCACGGTGTTCAAATATAAGCCTTTCCACTTCGCCAGTTGTGAAACAGGTTGTTTTCAAACCAGCCTTACCCGCATTTGTTAATGCCATAAAAGTAGCAAAAAATGCTCCAAACACCCTTTATGTAGGAACGGGAGGTAATGGACGAATTTATAAAATAACGGATATTGATAAAGATACTGCCATCACAACGTTAATCAGCAGCCCAGAAATGACCACTTTGGGTTTAACTACTTCAAACATTGATATAGGTGCAAATGACGATGAATTAATGGTAACTTATTCAAATTTTGGAACAACCGTAAATGTATTATCAGTTTGGTACACCAATGATGGCGGTGTAACTTGGAAAAGTAAAGATGAAATTGCTCATGGACTGCCCAACGTTCAAATTCGATGGTCACTTTTTAATCCCGAAAATACAAAACAAGTAATCACTGCAACTCGTATGGGAGTTTATTCAACCAACGATATCACAGCCGAAAATCCTGCGTGGGAACTTTCAAGTGAAGGCTTAGCTTTGACGGATTGCAGAATGCTGTCATATCGTCCAATTGATGGAATGGTGGCAGTTGCAACCGCAGGTAGGGGTTTTTATACAACAGATGTTTTTGCTAAAAAAGTAGAAAAAGGTACAATAAGTGTCAACGCTTTGCCTGTTGTGTCTGCCTGTGCAGATAGTACTTTTAATGTTACTTTTACAACCACTGGGAATTTTGGCGAAAATAATCGTTATCAAGTAATTCTGTCGGGTGAAGACGGAACTTTTAAAAATGAATTCTTGATTGGTTCAGGAGCTACATCGCCTGTGCGGGTTACTATACCGAGGGCATTATTATCAACTTTTGTCCGTGAAACAGCCAACGTTGGAGGAAATTTTATTGGAGAAGCCAAATATAAAATTAAAGTAGTATCAACATTTCCTGCCTTTCAAAGTGGTAATACTGGAGAATTTAGTTTAAAAACAATTCAAGCGGGTTTACAAGGAGGTTATACTGGCTTATGTACACCAACTGGAAAAACAACCATTGCCGCAGTAAAATCAAGTGGGGCAAAATTTGAATGGTTCAAAACAATTAGCGGAGTTGTCACCCCTGTTCCTGCTGCAACAGATTCTTCAATCATTGTTGGAACAGGAAGTTATTTCTTTAAAGTATCACAAAATGGTTGCGTTTTACAAAGTGCCAATCGTACAGTTACAAATATTACAGGCTCTCCATTTCTACAATCAGCAACTGTTTTCACAACTGATGATGTGGCAAAATCGTGTGTTGGAAAAGGTGTTAGTCTAAATTCACCATTTGCAGATACTTTGAATTTTAATTATAGATGGAGGAGAAATACAGTTAATATTTCAAAAGGAATTGATATCAAATATCAAGCAACAGAAAATGGAATTTATGACGTATTTCTCGACCATAAAACCACAGGATGTAGTTATAATTATCGCCCATTGACAATTAAACTGAAAGAATTACCCGATGTAACTTTAACTGCAACGGGAGCAACCGAAGTAAAATATGGCAATTCTACTACGTTTGGACTTAAATTTAATACTTTCACGTTCTTGCCTTTTGAAGTTACGCTTTCAAATAGTAGTCAGAAATTTATCGTTAATGATACCATTGCAAGTATTACTGCCTTTCCTAAAAAAACAGGCGTATTTAAGGTAAGTTCAATAACAAATGCTTGTGGAACTGGAACAAGTAAAGGTGAACCAGAAATTAAAGTTATTCCGTTAGTTTTGAATAGTATTCTTTCAAAAGCAAAGGCAAATTTTTGTGCAAATGAGGAGGTTACGTTGAAATATACAATTGATGGAAATCCAGAGAAAGATAATGTTTATTCAGTACAATTATCAGATAATAATGGTATAAATTATAAAAATATAACGTCCATTGGAGCCGATAGTTTGTTAAAAATCACGTTACCAAAAGATTTGAAAACAGGCACAAGTTATCGTCTGAGAGTGGTTTCTTCAAATCCAGCACTGATTGGAAAATCAACCAATGACTCTTTGAACATTAAGGCATTAGCCGTGGGAACGGTGATTTCAAAAGACACCAGTATTTATAAATATTCAAGTACAAAAGTTTCGATAACTTTAACTGGTGATGCTCCTTGGACAATACAAACTACTGATAATCAGAACTTTACTGCATCATTGAGTCCCTACGTGGTTACTTTGAGTCCTTCTGAAACCACTACTTTTGCGTTGAAATCTGTGAAAGATAATTCATGCGGTGAAGGATTTGTGAGTGGCGTGACCAAGATTACATTACTTGAACCTTTATCGGCAGAAGAAGAAGCCAATTCGATTTTTAATGTTTTTCCAAATCCAACTGAATCAAATGTAACAGTTTCTCTAAAAGTAACTTCAAATAAACCTACTTCAATAGAATTGGTTGATTTACAAGGACGTTTGGTTCTGAAATCAATCATCAAAAGTGGTCAAAATCAGGAAGTTATCGAAATGGATAAGTTATCCGCTGGAACGTATTTGATTCATGCTCAACAAGACGATAAACAATCGGTGAAGAAGGTGATAAAGATTAAGTAAATTGCAAAACAATTTTAAAATAGTAAACGTAGGCTGGGTTCAAAACCCAGCCTACGTTATTTTATACAGTCAAATAATTAATAGAATCCTTATGTACGAAATATTTGTTGAAACCATTGGCTGGATAGCCTCAATTTTAATTGTTGGAGCGTTTGCCATGAATTCTTTTGGTAAAATTGCTTCTACCTCAAAACTTTATCAATTAGCCAATCTTGTGGGCGGAATTTTTTTTATTGTTAATACTATTTATCATAAAGCGTACCCATCTGCCGTTGTGAATGTTGTTTGGGTGATTATTGCCATTTCAGCCCTTTTAAAATTGAGAAAAAACTAATGAACTTATTAAATTTAGACACTTTAACAATCGCCAAAAACTTGTTAGGATATACCTTTATTCACGAAAGCGAGAATGGTAAAACGGCAGGAATTATTATTGAAACGGAAGCCTATTTGCAGGACGACCCTGCTTGTCACGCTTATCGGAAAAAGAGCGTCAGAAATGCCCCGATGTTTGGCAAGGCAGGAACCATTTATGTCTATCAGATTTATGGAATGCACTTTTGTGTCAATATTTCAACCAATCAAGAAGACATTGGTGAAGCAATTTTAATCCGTGCTTTGGAGCCGACTGAGGGTTTGGATTTAATGGAAGAAAGACGTTTGAGGACTTCAAAATTAACCCAAGTGAAACCCAAGGATTTGTGTTCAGGACCAGGGAAATTAGTGCAAGCTATGGGAATTCATAAAGGCATGAACGATTGGCATATTTTGGATTCTGGATTAAAAATAATTCCTCCTAAAATACAAATTAATAACCATGAAATAGTTACAACCACTCGCATAGGTATCACACAAGGGGCAGATTTACCCTATCGTTTTTATGTGAAGGGGAATAAATTTGTGAGTAAGTGGTAACCGCAAAGACGCTAAGACGCAAGGAAAAAATACTCTTGCGTCTTAGTGTCTTTGCGGTTAATTAATTATTCCTTGATACGAAATCAATCCAATCGC
>JAYUIP010000511.1:0-1997 GCA_043765945.1 Arcicella sp. | reverse complement strand
GGTGCTTTGGAACGACTGGCATTATTAACCATTTGCACGATTTGAGAAAGTAGGGTTTCTGCCCCAACTTTCTCAGCTATCATCACAAAAGATTTGTTACCATTTATCGTTCCTGAACTGACCGAATCACCTAATATTTTATCCACTGGAATAGGTTCTCCCGTAATCATGGACTCATCAATTGTTCCTTCACCCTCAGAAATTTCGCCATCCACGGGAATTTTATCGCCTGGTTTTACTCGTAATAAATCACCTTTTTTAATGTCATGAATGGAAATAACGCTATCGTTTCCGTTCTTAATCAAGGTGGCTTCCGTTGGGGCTAATTTTAACAATTCTCTGATGGCTCCACTGGTTTGGCTGTGGGCTTTTGCTTCCAATAATTGCCCTAATAAAACCAAAGTCAAAATAACGGCAGTAGCCTCAAAATAAAGTGAAACCGTTCCATCCATACTTTTGAACTCATTGGGGAACAAATCTGGAAATAACATTCCGACAATACTGAACAAAAATGCCACGCCCGTACCGATTCCTACGAGCGTAAACATATTGAGATTCCACGTGATAATTGACTTCCAAGCCCTCACAAAAAACATCCAACAAGCATAAAAAACCACGGGTAACGTTAAAATAAATTGCACATAATTCCATTTTTCCATAGCCATAATTTTCATTAACGAATTGTTCGGAATCATGGAAATCATCGCAATCAAAAAAACGGGAACAGTGAAAATTATGGCTACTTTCATTTTCTTCCATAACTCGTCATACACCTTATTTTCATCGCTATCACTCGGTTGCATTGGCACTAAATTCATCCCACAAATCGGACAAGAACCAGCGGCATCTCTAATAATTTCGGGGTGCATTGGGCAAGTATATTGTGCTTTTTGGGCAACGGTTTGTTCCTGAACCAAGTGCATTCCACAAACGGGGCAATCTCCCGCTTTATCATACATTTTTTCCCCTTCACAGTGCATCGGACAATAGAATTTTCCCGTGCCATTTACTGATATATTTGCGTTCTCAGCCTCTTTCATCTCGTGATGATGATTCATTTTTGAACCGTCACCATCCTCAATAACATAGTTTCCTACCTTAGAAAGTGCCGTTTGCAGCTTATCAGTAGTAATATGTTGTGGCATCGTAATGGTTGCCATTGGTGGATTCAGCGTTACTTTAGCAGACAATCCTTCCAATTGGTTGAGCGTTTTTTCTACCTTAATTCGGCATCCATCGCAGGACATTCCTGATATTATATGTGTGTGTGTCATTTCTTCTATCGGGTTCGGGTGTGTCATTTTCTTAGAATTTAGGTTACAGACGAGTTTCTGTAACCCAATTTAAAAAATATACATCAAATTTATGTTACATAATTCTGAGCGTATTTTACATAATTATCACTTCTAACATCTATTTCAACGTCTCCGTAACCTTCCCACAAGTCAGCATTGACTTTCCGTAGTATGGGTTTTTCACAGCGGCATTATCACTCAACCAATACCCTTTTGCCATCGGACAATATTGTTGATAAACTGGTTTGTCGTTCGCTTTCAAGCCTTTTACCAAAGCAAAAACATTGTTCGATAAATCATTAAAATAGCCTCTTTGCTTCTTAATTTCCGTGTTTTTACTAATTCGTTCGGCATCCGTTTTAATCTTGTCCGACAAACTCATAAAAACTTTATGTTGCTCTTCATTCATCTTTTTCATTGGCACATTCGCCAACGTTTTCACTAACTCGCCCGCTTGGGAATTTGCCGTTTTACCATCGTCGGCAATGAGGGCATTTTTTACGGCATAATAGTTTACTAATAGCTTATTTACACTCGTTTGAACTTCCGAATCTAAACTTGGCTTTGCCGAAGTTTCCTTCTTCATATCATGCCCTGCGTGAGCATCAGGCGTTTTTGTTTGAGCAAATACGCCCAAAGAAAGGCTTAATAGTAAGCCTAAAAAAATTGATTTCTTCATTTTATTTTTGATTAATTATGATA
>JAYUIP010000510.1:0-2000 GCA_043765945.1 Arcicella sp. | reverse complement strand
CGACCGAAAAGGTTAAAGCAACTGGTTCAATAATCGTGTAAATCGCACTACTTTTTACGCAATTGTTAGCGTCTTTTACCCAAAATTTGTAACTACCTGCGGCTAAATTACTGAAAATAGCACTCGTTCCGAAGGTTATATTATCCGTCGAATACTGATAAGTTCCCGTTCCTCCCGAAGCCCCCACCGTGATTTTTCCATCGGTTAAACCGTTGCAGGAAATTTGATTATTAATGACTGGCGAAATGACTACATCAGCGGGTTGGGTAATGGTCAGAGGTAATGTCACTTGACAGATGTCGTCTTTCACCGTGATGGTATAAGTATTAGCGGATAACCCCGTAAACGTTGGGGTAGTTTGGAATGCTCCTCCCACCGAATACTGTAAAGTTCCCGAGGGTAAAGAACCCGTTGTAATAATGGTCACTGAACCCGTACCTCCCCCAAAACAACTGACATTGGTTTGAGCCGTAATACTGGCAATGATGGTGCTTTGCGTAACGATGGTTACATTGACCGTTTTGATACAACCCGCTCCGTCTTTGGCATAAAAAGTCTTTGCTCCTGGGGTCAAAGCCGTAAAAGTATTCGAGGCGACGTAGTTGGTACCATCGGCTGAATAGGTATAACTACCAGAGCCTCCCGTGACGGTTAAGGTTACTGAACCGTTATTTTGTCCCGCACAGACTACATCGGTTTTGGTGGCACTCAATGTTAATACCGCATTTTGTGAGACCGTGAAACTCTTGGAAATCGTGCAACCCGAAGCATCTTTGGCTTGAATGGTGTAAACCCCTGCGACCAAATTATTAAAGGTACTCGCCGTGCTAAATATTCCGCCGTTGATGGCATGCGTGAAAGGTGATTTACCACCCGTAATGTTAGTGGCAATACTGCCCGTATTTCCCCCAAAACAGGCTACATTGGTGGTAGAACCCGTTAAAATCATGTCATCCGCCACGGTAAACTGCTGACGGGTATAAAGCACGCCATCTACTTCGGTTGATACCCATTGACTACCCGAGTTTGAAGGAATCCACGTAACCCCCGTGCCGTAATTTTGGGGCGTGGTTAAAGAGACGGTTCCCGATGAACTGGCATATTTTACAAATCGTCTGAGTTCATCAATTTTTACGCCATTTAGATAAGCTCGGTAGTAAGTGCCATCGTAGGTAATTTTAAGAGCGGCATTGGTGTAACTTCCTGAAAATACGGTCTCCGTTTGCACGCCAGCGGTACTGGATTTCTTCACGATAAACCCTGTATTGGTAATACCCGCAAAGAACATGGCTCCAAATCCAAACGCAAAATCACCCCCCACATTAATTCCATTGTGTTGGTATTCCATGCTGATGGGCGTAGTTCCCGAAAGAGCCGTGTTACTGGTTAGTTTGAAAGAACCATTGCTGGTAATGGAACCATTGGTATTGACCGTTGAAGTTACATTTGGCGCTCCCTGACTACTAATGCTGTGTCCCGCTGGACTTATTACGGTTGCCCCCGAACTCACAGGGGAGGCATTCACCGTAAAAATACCCGTGGTTAATCCCGAATTGGGTGGATAATAGGCAATAAAATACTCCGATAACCCGTGGGCATTAATGTTGATGGTTTCACATTTTCCTACACTGACGGGAGTAGATAACTTCGCATAAGGAGCCGTTTCGTCCGTGGAAGATATACCATTACCCGAATGACTGAGTCCACTGGGTACTTCCACATACACGTAATCATCCTTGACTACTTGTGAATAAGTAATGGGACTGCAATCTTGGGTAACTTTAAAGACATCACCAGGTTTCATGAGTCCATAATCAATCGAAAACGCATGGAAACCACAACAGTAATATGCTGTAGTTCGGCTAATTTCTACGTTATTAACCAAATAATGAAGTTTAGATGCATCATTACAATTATCATTGTAACTGTTAATATACCGATCGGTATATTTAATTGGATTCATGTACAATGTGTTTTGAGCGAAAATACTCCGCCCAAAC
>JAYUIP010000509.1:0-2000 GCA_043765945.1 Arcicella sp. | reverse complement strand
TGCTTTTCCAGTGGCATCAGTTCTTACATTTGGTTGCCAATGGAGCGTTGAACGGAAGTCTGGACGCACGTGATCAGGAATGCTTACGTCATATTTTGGAGCATAAAACTCACGAGCAACATTATATCCCATGCGTTTTTGAATTACTACGCCTGAAACAGGATCTTTGGAATAATCGTAATTATTTCCTCCTCTCTTTGTCAAAATAGCAATAACTCCATTGGCTGCCTGTGAACCAAAAAGACCTGCATCAGCTCCCTTCAAAACGTCAATAACATCAACATCACAAGGGTTTATTGAGGCAAAAGAACCAGCATCAACGGGCATTCCATCTAATAAATACAAGGGGTCACTACTGCCCGAAAAACTCGAAATACCTCTGATAATTACTCTGAAACTGCCTTGACCATCGGGTGAAACTTGAACGCCTGGCACTCGACCTTGAATCATCTGAAAAACATTGGTTGCTCCTGCACAAAGAATTTGATCCACTTTGATTGAATTACTGGCTCGTCCATAAATTTTGCGTGGGTCGGGTTCCTCGTATTTCTTGCCTTTCACCACAACCTCTTGCAACATTTGGTCTTTATTGAGTTTCAATTTCTTCTCTAATTCAAGGGCATCATTCGCTTTTTTCAAGAATTCCGCTAAACCTTGAGAGTCAAATTCCATTGGATTGTACGGCGTTTTCACGATTCTTACCTTTGGAGATATTTTTCGTGGATTAATAGTCACATCTAAATTTTTACCCCCATTCTGTTTCATTCCTTGAATCAATATTTGCGTAGAATCAGAAAAATCTAAGCCATAAAATCCATAATTACCTAATGAATCCGTTGTTCCCATCTGGAATTGAGGATTATTTTTGCCGTTTTTTATCATTAAAGTTAGCGTGACTTTGTCGGCAGTTTTTCCATTTGGTCTTATCGCTTTTCCGCTTACTTCCAAACCCGTTTCTAAGTAATTAGTAATTTTAGGTTCTTTATCCGATATCAAATCTCGCCAAATGAACCTTCGCCAGCCTTGGGTCATCATCAATATATCTAAATGACGGTTGGCGTTTGTGTTTTCTTTATCAAAATAATAAGCAGGTTGTTCAATATTGCCACGCAAGGCAGAATAATAATCTGTTCCCGACAAATTACTTACGTCTGAACTCAACAAAAGATAAGTCATTAAATTTTCTTGATGAGGTTCGGCAATGACTTGGCTGGCATCCGTAACGGCTACTGAAAAATTGCCTTCAACGGGTTTTCCTTCGGCATCGGTGGCTTCTAAATTAACTGTAACTTTTTCCCGAATCTTGTAATTTGCTTTGTCAGGCGTAATTTTGAGGCTAATTTGTTTGTTTTGATTATTAAAAACTAAGCGTTCGCAGAGTGGTTCGCCTTTGGCATTTATTAAGGTTATTTGAACAATACCGTCATCAGGAATTTTATTTTTTGGGATTGAAAGTCCGAACGATTTTTGCGTTTCATTTCCTTTCGCCATGAAAACAATTTGCCCTCTTTGATGGGCAACAATAATAATTTCAGAGGATTTATCGGCGGGTTTTGGGGAATTATTCGAGATAAAAACCTTCACTTTTTCCTTATTTGAGATATTATCAACCGCCATCGTAAAACCTTGTTCGTATGCCAATGGCAATCCAAATTGACGATATTTGCCGTCATTTTCTTTTACGTATGCGGTATAAGTTTTTTGAGGCTCTGGCGTATAATTAAAAACGCCCATTCCCAAATGTTCTGACTGAAAAGCCACGATGGTATCTTTGGCATTGTCTAAGACAAATCCTTGAATGTCAACGCCTTTCCCCAAAATATTCAATGCCTTAAATCCAATTCTTGAATCTAAACCTACGACTGAATTTCCTCCTTCTGGGAAGAATTGAACATCAGCAACTTCGGTCATTTTCGTAGCGTTAGCATCCGTCAAACGGTTTTTTATGGAGCCTTGATAAATCTTAAAGTCTTGATGAAAAAAGAATTCTTCGGAATAAT
>JAYUIP010000508.1:0-2001 GCA_043765945.1 Arcicella sp. | reverse complement strand
TGTCCTTTAAAAGGACGACTTCCGTTTTTAAAAACTGTTCACTAAAATCTATATCTCAAACCAACCTGTCCTTGCCATCTTGACAAAAGACCATTGTCGGTATAAAATGTACTTTTCTGAGCCGTATCGAATGAATAAATTGGAACAACACCTGGTCCAGGTACAAACACACCCAACGGTTGAACCAAGCTGGTAATGGATGCTACTTGACGAACTCCCCAATCCGAGCTAATGAAGTTACCCACGTTCAACATCGTGAAACTTAATTGGATTGAATGCCCTTTTGCTACCACAAAATCTTGGAAAATTGACGCATCCCACTTAGAATACCAAGGACTTAACGTTGCATATTTCTCCGCATACATTCCACGATTTCCACTCAAATATTCGTCCTGATTGATGTACGCCTTGAAACCTGCTTTTTGTGCCGTTTGCTGTGCTACATCTCCTGAGAATCTCATCGCATCAATTTGTGCATCCGTTGGAATAAATAACAAATCATTCAAACCAGAACCGTCGTTGTTGATATCACCACCATACGTATAGCTGTATCTTCCACCTTTGTTATATTCAAAGAATAAAGAGAAAGTTGTTGCCATTTTGCCGTTGTTGTACGAGAATTTCTTACTACCACCACCCACAATTCTGTGTTGATTTCCGAAAACTGAATTTGCTAAAACAGGACGATTGGTGTGCTGAATATTAGCAGGATTACGGTCGTAAGCATCCGAAGAAATTTCCGCTTGGATTGAAGCCGCATCTTTTGCATCCGTAAAATTGTACCCTAAAAATGCGTTCAAACCATTCTCAAAAGTCTTTTCAGCTTTCAAAGATACGTTTAATGAATAGCCTAAGTCCGTGTTTGAAAATACGTAGGCATTGGTTGGACCAAATTTATCAGCACGGTCAGAATTTTGATAAATTGGGCGATTATCAGCACCCACTAATTTACCCGTTGGCAACTTTAAACCATAATTACGAACAATCATGGCGTTGATGTCTTTGGTATAAATTACATCACCCGTCAATAAAAGACCGTTATCCAATTTCTTATCCAACCCTAAATTTGTTCTCCAAACCTGTGGGAATTTGAAATTTGGATCCGTTACGCAATAGAAAAAGAAGTTAGGATTTGCTACCTGATTTCCTACCCAAACAAATGGAAAACGACCTGTGAATAAACCAGTTCCACCACGAATTTGCATTGTTTTGTCTCCTCTTGCATCATAATTAAAGCCAATTCTTGGAGAGAATAATGGTGTTGCTTCTGGAAGAACCGTGTGGTCAAATTTAGTAGCTTTCCCAAACTCATCAAAATAAGTAATATCTTTATCGTAAGCTCCGTTTCTAACTAAGTTTTCCTCTATCTTTTGTTTGGTATCAAAATACATTGGCTTATCCATTCTCAAACCAATAGTTAAAGTTAATTTCTTACTTGCTTGCCATTCATCTTGTGCATAGAATGCTAATTGACCAACATTTGTTTCTGCCAAAGCCCAAGTGTTTTTTTCATTATTGGTTGCAAAAGCTGCCTTTGCTGCATCAATATCTTTCTTTAATGCACCATTCGTTGCTGCTGTTTGGAAAGCTGATAGTGAACCATAATCTCCAAAAACACCTGCGTATGCTCCTAAATTGAATGAATTGTCAAATTCAAATTTCTCTAAACTACCACCCAATGTGATTGTGTGGTCACCTGCGTAGATGTTGAAGTTATCCGTAATTTGATAAACGTCTTGGTTCAATTTATTGTTGATTGAGAACGGCTCATGTCCCGCTACGATGTAACGAACGCCATCTTTTTGAATACCAATCGTTGGGAAAGGCGTTGAAAATGGGTCACGTGTATCACGGAATGAAGCATAACCTAACTGCAATTTATTAGAAAATTTGTTCGAGAAGTTCGATTTTAATTCTGTAATAAATGAGTTCAATTTGTTGTTGATTCTGTATCCTGAATTAAAAAATTGCAAAGTCAAGAAATCTGGACCTCTACGACCA
>JAYUIP010000507.1:0-2002 GCA_043765945.1 Arcicella sp. | reverse complement strand
GATTGAAACCTACAATAATTACCGTCCTCATGGCTCGCTTGATTACAAAACACCCACCCAATGTCATAATTCTGGGCGAGTGGAAAAATTAAGATGGTATCCTTATAAAAAAATAAGGTTTTCTAATGTGGTGAAAAAACAAGCAGAAAGGGCTTAATAGAGGCTGTCAAGCTATTTTAGTAGCATACGCAGTTTGTTTTTCTAGGAAGGATAATATGCACTATAGAATTATAAAGGCTTACATTTTTCTTAGAAATAAGTTTGGTTCGCTTGTAAAAGCAGAACATACATTTTAAACCAGTACTATAATTCCTATACTTTTTCAATGCGGTTGCCCTGACGTTGCGTAACATTAGCCAATTGTTTAATTAATGTCATGTGATTTTGAGACTAATGAGTGACTTGAATCCTATTATATAGCTTTTGAATCAGTAGGGGATTTGCAATCAAAGATTATCCCATTAGGAAGTATGGGCAGTTCTATGTTACTGTGAGAATAAACTCGTAAAAACGATTTCATAAATAAAGAATAGAAACCTTCATGTCTGATATTATTATCAAGGTTAATTAAATCTTTGTTAAATCCTTCCTGCCTAAATCCATCAGTTAAATCCTGATTTGTTGATAGTACGTATAGTGGTGTTTCGAAACCAAATGAATCAGGAGTTATAAATGGTGGCTGATGATCTCCAAAAATAACATAAATCTTGTTGGGATTTTTATGCACATAATCTAACACTAATTCTAATTGATAGATAATTGCACGAATGTAATTAGCTTTTTTGGGCTTTTTTGTGTTGGTTGTCGTTTCAAAATCATCAATAATGTCAAGGCGTTTATAGTCGCTTTCTAAAGTCAATGGACTATCCCAGTTAGAATGCGAATTAAGCGTAGGGAAAACTGAAATCTTTGGTTGTGTTGTCTGTGAATTAATCATTTCCATTCCCTTCCAAAGAGAATATTGATCGGGTGGACAATAAGATGTTGTGGCTAAAAAATCAACTGCTTTTCCACGGTATCCCAAGTTTTGCCATTTAACAAAGAAATCCATTGGATAGACATTTTTGATTTTTTCCCAATCAACATCGGATTCATCAAACCCCCCTAATGTGGAAATCATGGAGGCATTATATCCTTGATTTTTAAAATAATGAATCATTGATTCATAGCTTCTAAAGTTTGATTTGTTTTTAAAAATGGCATTGTATTGGATATCGTTCTCCATTTTATAACCGTAAAGTAAACTGCCTACACTCAACCATGACCCTCCCCCAAACT
This sequence comes from Arcicella sp., assembly GCA_043765945.1. Taxonomy (GTDB): domain Bacteria; phylum Bacteroidota; class Bacteroidia; order Cytophagales; family Spirosomataceae; genus Arcicella. The sequence goes on along the minus strand of JAYUIP010000507.1, from coordinate 724 downwards.
GGGGTGGTGTAGAATAGCTTGACGCAATGTGAATACCCCTGACTGAAAACTTCTCTTGGTATTCAATTAACACATTTTTAATTTCAGTAAATATTTCCTCATCCTTGTATGCTATTGAACCTAACGACTCCACAGATATAATTACAATGTCTGGTTTGTGATGAAGTTTGAAACTTGAATAGGTGTTTTTTAATAATACTTCAGGAACTTCAAAGTTTAATAGATTTGCATATTTGTTTGAATTGATTACATTTTTGATGAAATGAATAGTTGGTGATATAAAGGCTCTTGTGTGATGAGAAGGAAAGGGAAGAAGTGACAAATGTCTAAAACCAAGAATACCTATCCCTATGAACATCAAAAAATAAATTATATTTGATACTTTCAGTGGTAATAAATTACTGGCTAAATAAAAAAATAAAAAGTAAAAGACAATTAATAAAATAAGCACAGCGATAAATAATATGTATTTTTTATTTTTAAGTAATGTCAGACCCACCGCCATAAAATTTATATCAGCCTGTATCATGGGCAATCTCCTAAAAAGAAAAGCAATCGTAAACAAGTACGTCATGTAAATTAAACCCCAAAGGCAAACAACAGCAATTATATGAGATGCCAGATTTACTTCTATATTAATGAACCTAAAAAGTAAAATCAACGAAGCACAATCTACATTTATCCTGAGAAAATCGCTCGTATCTCTCTTGTAAATCACTCTTAA
>JAYUIP010000506.1:0-2010 GCA_043765945.1 Arcicella sp. | reverse complement strand
CTTCCGTAGCCCAGCGGGTGTTTTTCGTTGGGTGAACGTCGAGATTGTTTAACGCCCAATAATAAAAGTGCTTGATTGGCACAGTCGGAAAATGAGTGGATTGTTTCGGCAAGCATTGCTCCCGAACCCGTCATGAAGGCAGCAACCCCTTTGGAGCAAGCAATTAATAAGTTTACGATTAGGCTTTGAATAATGTGTCCTGTTCCGTGGGTATCTTTTTTGTTCATTTAGAAAAATTTATAATTATTTTTATTGATAAGTTGTCTCTTGTAACACAACATTGTTATCGAATGTTATTTTACTTCTATCTTTGAACGTAACTTTGCCGTCTTTATCGTCAATTTCTCCATAGCCTTCAACCCAGCCGTTGGCTATTTTAATAAAGACTACTTCTCGCACAGATTCAACTCCCTCCGACATAAAGGTATAATCGGCAAATAATGTATCAGATTTTAATTGTCCTTTAATTGTTCCTTTACTTTTATCTTTTTGGTAATAATCGTAAGTCAAATTGCCGTTATTATGTTGTCATTGATGATAACATTTAATCTAATTTTGCTGCTGTCTTTTGTATGTTGATAGCAGGTTTCGGTTTGAGTCGTTTTGACTTCCGTTTTTGTGGTCGATTCTTGCTTTTTTTCGGTATTGCATGAGGCAAAAACAATAAGACTTAGAGCGATAATTGATGTGTTTTCCATTTGTTTTTTGATGTGTGCTTGCTAAAAATAGTTTAAAATATATTGTAAAATTAATAAATAGATTTTTAAAGAATTGTAAAATAATTCACGAAACGGCTCATTTTTTCTGAACCATTCGATAAACCAATGAAGGCAAAAAACGCTTCAAATAAACGCCAAAAACTTCGTAAAATCCTCCAATGTAAACTTCCTTTTTGTTATTCTTAATAGCTTTTATGGCTTTCACCGCAAACACATCTGCCGTCATTCCGTTGGCTTGATTATCGTCCATTTTGCCGTGTTTATTGCCCGAAGCATCTAAGGCGTTTACGGATATTTGGGTTAAAATATACCCTGGACAAATGGTGGTGACTTGAATATTATCTTGCCAAACCTCCGCCCGTAAAGAATCAAAAAAACCGATAATGGCGTGTTTTGCCGCCCCGTAACCTCCACGCAATGGCACGCCAATTTTACCCGCAATGCTACTGATAACCACAAAATGCCCTGATTTTCGTTCGGTTAGATGAGGAAGAATAGCTTGTGTAAAAGCGACAACACTGAAAAAATCAAGTTCCATTAAATCTCGATAGACTTGAAATTTAGTATCTTTCACATAAGAACGTTGCGAGATTCCAGCGTTTTGCACGACAAAATCAATCTGTCCGAAATGCTCAATTACGGTTTGAACTTTCTCAGGAAAATGCTCAAATTCGAGCATATCCATTGGTAAAACCAGAATATCTTTTTCGGATAAACCTGTGGCTTGGGCAACTCGCTGTAACTCAGATTCACGCCTTGCCGAAAGCACTAATTTTGCTCCTTCCTTGGCGAATTGATAAGCGAGTGCCTCACCAATACCCGATGAAGCACCTGTTATCCAAACGATTTTGTCTTTTAGGGTTATCATATTTTACTCTTATACTGGCGGATGTTCGCCAATGGAAATTAAGGCACGTCTAAGATTTTTGATGGGACGGCGATTCAGTTTTAACGCTTCAATTGTTGCACGACCAACGGCAGTTTTACCAATTATTATGGTTAAAGATTCATCCCAGATAAAATGGTCAGCCCAGTTCATTATTCGAGGATTGAAGAGAGAAGAGAATATTTGAGAAACAACATCTATAAATTCTATTTTGTCAGATTTATAGATGTTGCATCCTATACAAGCATAAGCTAAATTATCAAGTTCATCAGAACCATTTTTTGACCGAGGGATGATATGTTCTATTGAAAAAAGTTCAGTTGAAAAGTCGGAGGGACATTTACAATATTCACATAAGCCTTTTGAACGCTTGATTACAATTTGCTTGAAATTGGCAGAAATTTG
>JAYUIP010000505.1:0-2012 GCA_043765945.1 Arcicella sp. | reverse complement strand
ATTTTAGCGGGTATCTCAACGCCACTCGTACTTTCAGTACACACAATTGTATCAATGGACTTTGCAACGTCTGTTATCCCAGGATGGCACACGACAATTTTCCCTCCATACTTTGTGGCAGGAGCGATTTTCTCAGGATTTGCCATGGTACAAAGTCTTTTGCTGATTACTCGTGTAGTATTCAAATTAGAAGACTATATTACGATTGAACATATCGAAATGATGAATATTATCATCACAGTTACGGGTTCAATTGTGGGTATTGCTTATTTAACAGAATTCTTTATTGCTTGGTATTCAGGCGTTGAATATGAATCTTACGCTTTCATTAATCGTGCAACTGGACCATACTGGTGGGCATATTGGATGATGATGACTTGCAATGTGGTTTCACCCCAGTTATTTTGGTTTAAGAAAGTTCGTACAAGCATATTGGTATCGTTCATCTTGTCAATTGTTGTAAACGTAGGTATGTGGTTTGAACGTTTTGTGATTATTGTAACGTCTTTACACCGTGATTATCTTCCATCTTCATGGGCAATGTTCACACCAACGATGTTTGATATTGGTGACTATATTTTCTCATTTGGTTTATTCTTTACGTTATTCTTCTTATTTGCCAAGTTTTTACCAGTAATTAATATGTTCGAGGTGAAGTCAGTAATGAAAGGTGTTTCAACAAATTATCCTTTCAAAAAGAAACCATCAGGAGAGAAAGAAAAGGAAACAGTTCATTAGGAGTTAGCTATTGGTTATTAGTGATTAGTTTACTTATATCCTCATTTATTGATAGCCATGCTACTGAAACCTAACTTAAAAACAAAATATTATTCAGCGGTAAAATGTGGAATGGTTTTTAATTGGAACAATAGAATTGTGAAACTCTAATCACCAATTTCCAAACACCAATCATCCGCAAAAAGCAAAAAAAAATGGATTCAACAGAAAGATATTTAGTAGGAGTTTACGATGATGATGAGGAAGTAGTTGCTGCGGTTACCGAAGTAAAAAATAGTGGTGTGAAAGTTGAAGAAGTTTACACACCCTTTCCAATTCACGGATTAGATGTTGCTCTTGGTCATGCACGTACACGTCTTCCAATTGCCGCATTCATGTTTGGTTGTTTGGGATTGATATGTATTTTCTCTTTGATTAACTACACAATGGTTTTCGATTGGCCAATGATTATTGGTGGTAAAGATTATTTTGCCCTACCAGACTGGATTCCAGTATCGTTTGAAGGAACTGTGTTATTTACTGCCTTCGGAATGGTTGGAACGTTCTTAGTTTCAAATAGTTTATGGCCAGGAAAGAAATCAAGAACATTCGATTTGAGGAGTACCGATGATAAATTTATTATGACTATCAATATGGCTAATAATAGAAAATCAGAATCTGAAATCGAAACAATTTTGAGAGCATCAGGTGCCATTGAAGTGAATGTTAAACAATTTTAGTCAAAAAGGTTTAAGGTGTGAGATATTGAGCTATAAACTCTTCTTCTAATTCCTAATCCCTAATATGGCTCATGACTAATAACAAATATCATGTTTACCAATAAAACAAAAAGTCTTATCCTATCTGGAATTGTTGCTTTTGCTACAACTTCTTGTTCGGATAAACATAACGATCAAGGTACAGAATTTGCTCCAAATATGTATCATTCGGTTGGATATGAACCTCTTTCACAGTCAGAAGGAGACACAAACCATATTAACCCTTATGGAATGAATATGCGTTTGCCAGTAAAAGGAACAGTTCCACGTAAATATTATGATCAACAATCAAAAACTGATTCTATTGATGGTGATTTATTAGAAATGGATTTAGTGGCTCGTAATATAAAATCAGGAGATATGACATCATCTGAAAATTTATTAACAAACCCTTTTGAACCAACCGAATCAAATATTGAGGCTGGTAAATTACAGTACGAAAGATTCTGTCAACACTGTCATGGTGAAGCTGGAAAAGGAGACGGATTAGTTGCAAAACAATACAAGGGTGTGCCA
>JAYUIP010000504.1:0-5826 GCA_043765945.1 Arcicella sp. | reverse complement strand
CAACTTTGTCTCCCAAACCATAAAAACCAATAATATTTGTAACCACAATCCACGCAATTGTCCCTAATACACGAATGGGGGGGAATTCTTTGCCTGGGTCTTGCATTTGGTTCATGGCAATTGAACTTGACAAAGCTAAATTGGGTGCAAACGTTAACGTATAGGCTAAAATATACCAAAAGAATTTATCAGGATCTTGATTTTGAATTAATAAATATAAAATTCCAGCCCCGAGTAGATTTAAAACACCCATTACTTTTTGAGCTGAAAAGAAGCGATCAGCAATCATCCCAACGAAGAAAGGGGCGATAATTGAAGCAATTGAAAAAGTGGCATAAGCACTACCTATTTGGTCACCAGAGGCTTTTAGGGTCGTAAAAAGATACTTTCCCATTTGCCCATACCAAGCACCCCACGTGAAAAACATCAGGAACATCATTATCATCAATTGGATTCGAGTGGTTAATTTCATAGTTCTTATTTATTGCGATTTTAGAATTAAGTTTGAAAATTAATATAACTTTTTGTAAAATCTGTCATGATTTCATAAAAAACTCAAAGCAAATGAGATGATTAGTGTTTGTTAGGAGAGTATTAATTTTGTGTTAACAAATATTAAAAATGTGATGAAAAATCTTTTTTCTCAAAATTTCAATAATTTATTTGTTTATACAGCAATCTTTTATAATATTTACGCAGAAATAGGTTTATGTGTGATGTAAACAGTCCTTGCTTTATGATTTGAAATGATGTAGTTTTTTTATAACATTGTAAGATTTTGTTAGTTTTGTGTTTGTATTATTCTATTACACAGGGGATTTAGTATAACAATATTAAAATCCCTAAAAACTGACATGAGGTTACGGTCAACCGCCAATGTATCGTAGCAATAAAGGGGCATAGCACCGCCAAGTTATGTCCTTAACTTTTTCAGATAATAAATCTGCCAAGTAAATCGTATGTTGTGGGGCGGGGCGGCGTTCTGTCCCACAACCGATTAGATTGTTTAATTTGTGGTAAACTAATCTTTTCAAAATCAAAACTTCTTTAACTTCTCTTTTAAAAACACTTTTACTTTTTGATTATTTATTTTTCATTTTCAGTAATTCTTTTTTAAATTCCTCAAACTCTTCTTGTAGTATAACCACCTCACTTTCAAATACTTGGAAGTCGCAATTTTTTGCTTTTTCTTCAATTATTCTGGTAATTTCATGCAAACGCATTGCACCCAATGTACCTGCATTCCCTTTCAAAGTATGTAATTCACCTTGGACTTGTTTGCAATTATTGGTTTTAAATCCTTCAATGGCATTAGCAATTTGCTCAGTCGCTTCCTCTTCAAAACCCTCTAAAATAGAAGTCACAAAACTCATATCACCGCCCACGCTATCGGAAAGTTGCTTAATAATTTCAGGGTCAAGGATTTGAAAATTTGCGAGTTGTGAGTTGTGATTTATGAATGATTGATTGTCAGCTATTGGCAACTTGTTACTGTTAATTTGAGATTGAACATTGATGGTTAACGACTGATTACTGGTCACTGATAACTGATTACTGTTAACTGTTAACCGTTTCCCCACCCACTCCGCAACTTTCCTAACCAAAACCTCCGCACGAATTGGTTTTGGGACGTAATCATTCATGCCGTTTGCCATAAAACGGTCTCGGTCTTCCTTCATGGCGTAGGCAGTCATGGCGATAATTGGCGGTAAATTTGTATTATTATTTCGTAATATTTGCGTAGTTTCAATGCCGTCCATTTCGGGCATTTGGATATCCATGAAAATAATGTCAAAGGGTTTATCCAAAATTGAAGCCTGTACCAATTTGATAGCTTTTTGCCCAGAATCTGCCGTTATGACTTCACAGCCCGATTTTCTAAGAATTTCGCTCGCTACTTTTCTATTGGTCGTATTATCATCAACCACCAATAAATAAGGATGATACGTATCAAAATGGTTAAGAATTTTATAAACGGGTTCGTCTTTTTTCGCCATCATTGGGCTAATATCCGTCTGTTTAATTTCGATCGTAAACCAGAAAGTTGAGCCTTTCCCCCACTCGGAAGTTACGCCTACTTCACCTTTCATCATTCGACATAATTCCTTAGAAATTGCCAAGCCCAAACCTGTTCCACCAAAAGATTTCTTCGTAGAATTATCCACTTGTTGAAAAGCATTAAAGAGAATTTTGAGATTTTCCTCCGTTATTCCAATCCCAGAATCAATAATTTCAACTTTAATTCGGTTAAATTTTCCTCTTTTTTCGATTAAACCCACTTTGATTTTGACAGTTCCATTCTCCGTAAATTTCAAAGCATTTGAAGTAAAATTGGAAAGAATTTGGAGTAATCGGGTTTCATCAGCAATCACAAATTCAGGTAAATTATCATCAAAATCGGTGATAATTTTATTGTTTTTGACAGTTGCGACTTGGTTAAAAAGCGATTGTAATCTATCAAAAACATCTTTAAAAACCAATGGGGCTTCATTAAGAGACATTTTACCCGCTTCAATTTTTGCTAAATCCAGAATATCATTCAAAATATGAAGCAACGTTTCAGAAGATTTTCTGATGGTTTGAACGTAGTCTTTTTGTTCATCATTCAAAGGCGTGTCAACCATCAAATCAATCATGCCAATCACGCCGTTCATGGGTGTACGGATTTCGTGCGACATATTTGCCAAGAATCTTTCTTTTACCTTCAACGAACGTTCAGCTTCGTCTTTGGCTTTGACGATGTCTTGTTGATATTTTTTCAGATTGGTTATATCCCGCCCAATACCTGAAACTTCTTCAATGTTGTCATTATTTTTAATGGGATTTAAGAAAACTTCCACCCATTTTTCTTCCCCATCGGTTGTGTCTAATTGTACCTCAAAATGCTGTTGGTTGCCCTTGAATGCTTCTTTATATTTGCTTTCTAAAACTTTTCTATCCGTCAGAGAAACCATTCTGAAACCCACTTTTTCGGTACTGAAAGCTAATTGAGGTTTTATACCTAATTGATTTTCAATAAGTTGCGAATATTCCTGATTAAAAGAAGTCAAAGACATCCTACGATTTACTGACCACATTGAGTGTGAACTTCCTTCAATAATTGCGGTCAATCGGGCAGTCTCACGTGCGAGCAAATCCTCGGCTTGTTTACGGGCGATGGCAAGGGCAACCTGTCCCGAAATGAAATCCAATAATTCTAAATCTCGCTGTTCATATTTGTTTTGGCGTTCGTAAGATTTCAAACCGATGATTCCTGTAACCTTATTCCCAATGCGTAGAGGCACACAAATCATTACTTTCGGGACAACGCCATAGAGATAAATTTTCTTTTCCTCGGCTAATTTATAAATCTCTTCATCCCTCAAAATCAAGGGCTTATTAGCTGCAATGGCATATTCGGTGAGTCCATTTCCTAATTTTCTCTTCGTAAAATGCACACGACTATCAAAATATTCATCAATGTAATAGGGAAAATATAAGTAAGATTTTGCCGAATCGTATTGGGCGATGAAGAAGTTTTTTACATCAATAACTTTTCCTAATTCTTCGTGAATATTGACGTATAAATCATCTAAGTTGGTCGAGCGAATGGTGGCTTGGGCAATGTTTGAATATAAATTTGAAGACCGTTCTGCCCGAACTTTTGCCGTTGAATTATGAAAAATACAACGATAAGCGGTGGGAGTTTCTTTATCATACCGACAATTTACTGAACCTGAAAGATACAGTCTGCGACCATCTTTTCTACGGAAAACTACTTCAAAATCAGCAATTTTTTCACCGTTTTTTATTTTCTCAAACTTCAAAAGTGCCTCCTCCGCAAAATCAGGGTGCAAAATATCTTTTAAACGTAACATTGCTAATTCGTCAGATTCGTAACCCGTGATGTCTAACCATGCTTTATTGACATACAGAAATCGCCCCGACATACTGATCAATTGAATTAAATCGGAAGTATTATTGATAATGTCTTGGAGCTGTGCATTTGTACGTGCAAGGGCTTCTGAAACCTTGCGACGTTCAGTTACATCTTCGCCAATAACGGTTAAATATCTAACCTCTTCGGTGGCATCATTGAAAATAGTAGAATTGAGTTCAACGAAGCAAATTTGATTAGATTTTGTGAGCATCGTTCGCTCTTTTTCTTCAAACATTCCCCCTTTTTCCATCGCATCTTTGAAAGACTTTATTCGCTTTTCTCTTTCATCGACAGGAACAAGAATATCAAAGAAGTTTTTACCAACTAATTCATTCAAATTGTACCCTAACATCTTGATTGCGAAGGTATTACAAAATACAATTATTCCAGTTTCATCCAAAACAATGCCCACTAAATTGAGATTTTCAACGGTTTTCTCTAATTCAGAAGCCATCGAAAGAGGCATTTCTCCCGCCCGTTCATTTACTTCCAAAACTCGTAATTCCTTTTTGAGATGACGAATTTCAGCAATTAAATCTTCCTTTGTTTTATGAGTCCAACGCATTGTTCAACGAGATAATGATATAATGAGTGAATGATAGAATATGAAACCGATTATTTTATCCTTGGTTCATGCCTTAAAACTACAAAATTCGATGTAATTTTAAGGTATAAATTATAAATTAGCTTAAATAGTTTGGGTACTATATTCACTCAGGTTACGCATCCCGTTCATCAATCACTCATTCAAACATGGATAAAGTTAGGGCAAAAAAGAGTTTAGGGCAGCATTTTCTTAAAGATTTAGATGCAGCAAAAAGTATCGCAGATTTAATGTCGAGGTACGGTGATTATGACCAAGTTTTGGAGATTGGTCCAGGCATGGGAGTTCTCACGCAATATCTTCTGCAACACACTGAATATCAAACAGATGTGGTTGAACTTGATCGTGAATCGGTGGAATATTTGAATACTTATTATCCACAACTACGTGGCAGAATTCATTCGGCAGATTTTTTACATTTGAATTTAGAGCAATTTTTCAAGGGTAAGAAATTCGGAATTGTGGGCAATTTTCCTTATAATATTTCATCTCAAATATTATTTAAAGTATTGGATTACAAGGACTTAGTACCCGAAGTGGCAGGAATGTTTCAGAAGGAAGTGGCAGTAAGAATTGCCTCAAAACCTGGCAATAAAGACTACGGAATTTTGAGCGTTTTATTACAGGCTTTTTATGATATTGAATACTGTTTTTCGCTCGGACCAGAAGTATTTTCACCACCCCCAAAAGTAAATTCGGGTGTAATTCGATTGAAGAGAAACAAAGTTACTGATTTGGGCGTATCGGAAAGTATGTTTAAATCAGTGGTAAAAATGGGGTTTAATCAGCGAAGAAAAACTCTTCGTAATGCCTTGAAAGCCTTGCAATTACCCGATAATGTGTACATGAGCAAACGAGCGGAACAGTTGAGCGTGGCTGAATTTTTGGAATTGACGAAGATGGCGATGGAGGTGAAAGTGAAAAATGAGGAGGTTCATGCAGAACAAATTCCAGAAATAAACATAGCTGATTAATAAAAATATATCATGAGAAATTTACCAATAGGATTATAATCATTTACATAAATACGTAGTGGAAACTATATTTATGTTGATGAAACGCAACATATTCATCAGTTGCTAACAACGGGAAAATTCTATCTCTTTTCACGTCCACGTCGTTTTGGAAAATCTTTATTGGTTTCAACTATTAAAGAAATTTACAAAGGGAATAAAAGTGCTTTGGATTGAAAATAACTGGGATTGGACTAAATCTAATCCTGTAGTTCATTTTCCATTTGATGAATTAGGATTTAAGGAAAGTTCACTTTTAGATGTTATAAAAAATGATATTCAATTAAAGG